>NZ_JBEPAK010000077.1:0-28077 GCF_040298565.1 Kitasatospora sp. NPDC001539
CGCCGACTACGAGGTCGAGGAGCGGATGACGATCGACGTGATCGTCCGCACCAACGGCGATGTGGTCCACCAGGACTGGGCGCGGCCGGGGCCCTCGGCGCACACTGGGATGACCATGGACCGGACGGCGGTGGTCTCCTCGGTGCTGCGCTCGGTCGGCTACGACCGGGCGCAGCGCGTGCTGGAGCTGGAGTTCCACGGCGGGCAGGTGTACCGCTACGCGGACGTCCCGGCGAGGGTGCACCGGGAGCTGATGGCGGCGGACAGCCACGGGCGGTACTTCGTCCGGCGGATCCGCGGCTGCTACGACTACCGGAGGATCCCGGCCCGCCGGTAGCTGCTGCCGTCCTTGGGGCGGGCCAGGTGCCCGGACTCGACCAGGTAGCGGCGCAGGGCCGGGGCGTCGTCGTGCACGGTGCGCAGCGCGTCGTTGACCTCCGCCTCGGTGTAGCTGCGGTCCGGCTCGAACAGGGTCTGCGCGAGGTGGGCCAGCAGCTGCTCCCGGCGGGCCGCCTTCCGGGGAACGCTGGTCAGGCGGCCGTCGGAGGCGAAGAGCGCGGACACGCCCGGGGTGGCGGCAGGAACGGGTTGGGTCATGCCGGAAGCGTCGCCGGACGGCGCTCGGCGCGGCAACCGGTTTTCCGGGCCGCCGGCCCGGTGGGTGTGACGTCGGCGCGCTGCGCTGCCCGTCGGTTCAACGGGCGCCGGTGACGACCGCGGTGGACGCCCGGCCCGTGGTGCGCGGCTTCGCGGCGGCCTTGGCCTCCTTCGCGGCGCGCTTCATCTCCTGCTTGAACTCCCGTACCAGAGCCAGCGATTCCGGGCCGGTGATGTCGGCGACGGAGCGGTGCGAACCCTCTTCGCCGTACACGCCGGCGGCCTCGCGCCAGCCCTCCGGCCGGACGCCGTACTGCTTGCCGAGCAGGGCCAGGAAGATCTGCGACTTCTGCTTGCCGAAGCCGGGGAGGGCGTTGAGGCGGCTGAGCAGCTCCTTGCCGGAGCGGGCGTCCTTCCACAGCGCGGCGGCGTCGCCGTCGTACTGCGCGACGAGGAACTGGCACAGCTGCTGCACCCGTTTGGCCATCGCGGCCGGATAGCGGTGGACGGCCGGCTTGGCGGAGAGGAGCGCGACGAATTCCTCCGGGTTGTAGGTGGCGATCTCGTGGGCGTCGAGGTCTTTGCGGCCGAGGCGCTGGGCGATGATCAGCGGGCCGGTGAACGCCCATTCCATCGGGACCTGTTGGTCCAACAGCATGCCGACGAGCGCGGCGAGCGCACTTCGTCCGAGCAGTTCGTCGGCCTCGGGCTGCTGGGCGAGCCGGACGGTGACGTTCATGGGTGTGCCCTCCTCGGAGTTGCCGTCGGGTCGCCCCAGTCTGGTCGAAACCGGTCGGAGTGGACACCGTCAACACGCCGTATTCGGGCAAGTCTTGGTGTTATCGGCCTTGTCGGGCACGCATTGTTCGTTGGCGGAACGGTTATTGGGGGCCTTTCGGAGGGAACTCGGGAGAATTTTTGTCCGCCGCTCTACGGTGTTGCCGGCATTGGCGGTTGAGGTGTGGTCGGCGTGCGCCGGAGCTCGGGAAGGGGTGTGCGGCCGGTGGTGCGCGCTCGGCCGCGCGAGTGGTTGTGGCGGGGTGGAGGAGGACGGAAACCGCTGGTGGGAAGCGGGGTTTCGCGTGCCGGAGTCGGCTGCGGCCGAGCGCTCGGGCGGTAGTTCGAGTGAGGGTTCGAGCGGGTGGGTCATCTCATATGACTGTTCCTGTTGTGCCGGTGTGGCGACCTGACGACACGTCATCCTTGGACCACCAGACGCGTCCAGAAAGGCTCGCCCGCCGTGACCCAGCCGTTCGAACTGCCGTCCTTCTACGTGCCGCACCCGGCACGGCTCAATCCCCATCTGGACGAGGCGCGGGCCCACTCCACCGGCTGGGCCCGGGAGATGGGAATGCTGGAGGGATCGGGCATCTGGGACCAGGCCGATCTGGAGGCCCACGACTACGGACTGCTCTGCGCCTACACCCATCCCGACGCCTCCGCCGAGGCGCTGTCGCTGGTGACCGACTGGTACGTGTGGGTCTTCTTCTTCGACGACCACTTCCTCGACATGTACAAGCGCACCAACGACCGCGAGGCCGGCAAGGCGCACCTCGACCGGCTGCCGCTGTTCATGCCGCCGCACCCGGGCACCCCGATGCCCGAGCCGGAGAACCCGGTCGAGGCGGGGCTGGCCGACCTGTGGCGGCGCACCGTCCCGGCGATGGGCGAGGACTGGCGGATCCGGTTCGCCGAGAGCACCCGCAACCTGCTCGACGAATCGCTGTGGGAACTCGCCAACATCAACGCCGGCCGGGTGGCCAACCCGGTCGAGTACATCGAGATGCGCCGCAAGGTCGGCGGTGCGCCGTGGTCCGCGCAACTGGTCGAGTACGCGGCCGACGCCGAGGTGCCCAAGGAGGTTTCGGGCTCGCGCGCGCTGCGGGTGCTGATGGACGCCTTCTCCGACGGGGTGCACCTGCGCAACGACATCTTCTCGTACCAGCGCGAGGTCGAGGACGAGGGCGAGCTGAGCAACGGCATCCTGGTGCTGGAGCGCTTCCTGGAGTGCTCCACCCAGGAGGCCGCCGACGCGGTCAACGACCTGCTCACCTCGCGGCTCCAGCAGTTCGAGAACACCGTGTTCACCGAACTGCCGGTGCTGTTCGCGGAGACGGGGCTCGGGCCGGAGGGCCGCGCCCGGGTGATGGCGTACGTCAAGGGCCTGCAGGACTGGCAGTCGGGCGGGCACGAGTGGCACATGCGCTCCAGTCGGTACATGAACGGCGGTGGCGCGGCGGCGGGTTCGGCCGGGCCGGTGGTGCCCGGGGCGGGCGGCGGGCCGGCCGGGTTGTCCGGGTCGGCCGGGTTGTCCGGAGCCGGGGCGTCCGGAGCCGGGGCGGGGCTGCCGGGGCTGCCCGCCGCCGGCAACTGGTGGGACCGGTACGCGATCGGGGGCATCGGCACCTCGGCGCTGGACATCCTGCGCAACGGTGCGGCGAACAGTGCCGCGGTGAACAGCGGTGCGGCGAACAGCGGCGCGGTGGGGGAGAAGGCCGCTGCGGCTCCGGCGTCCGCCGCCGGACCGGCCGTACGGCGGGCGCGCTCGCACGGCCACGTCCCCTTCCAGCCCGTCGGACCTTCCAGGCTGCCCGAGTTCAAGCTGCCGTTCGGCCTCTCGCTGAGCCCGCACCTGGACGGCGCCCGGGACCGGGTGGTCGACTGGGCCGAGCGGGTCGGCCTGCTCTCCGAGCACGCGGGCATCCCCGGCACCGGGATCTGGGACGCCGAGTCGATGCGCGACTACGACCTCCCGCTCTGCGCCGCCGGCATCTTCCCCGATGCCACCGCCGACGAACTCGACATCGCCTCCGCCTGGTTGGCCTGGGGCACCTGGGCGGACGACTACTACCCGGTGGTCTTCGGGCGCACCCGGGACCTGGCCGGGGCCAAGGCGGCCAACGCCCGGCTGCCGCTGTTCATGCCGCTGGACGGCACCCCGACTCCCGAGCCGGCCAACCCGCTGGAGCGCAGCCTCGCCGACATCTGGGAGCGGACCACCGGACCGATGACCGTCGAGGCCCGGGGAAAGCTGCGCGAGTCGATCGAGGTGATGACGGACAGCTGGATCTGGGAGCTCAGCAACCAGATCCAGAACCGGATCCCGGACCCGGTCGACTACCTGGAGATGCGCCGCGCCACCTTCGGCTCCGACCTGACCATGAGCCTCAGTCGGCTGTCGCACGGGAGGAGCGTGCCGGAGGAGGTGTACCGGCACGGCTCGATGCGCGCGCTGGAGAACTCCGCCTCGGACTACGCCTGCATGATCAACGACCTCTTCTCCTACCAGAAGGAGATCGAGTACGAGGGCGAGCTGCACAACCTCGTGCTGGTGGTGCAGAACTTCTTCGCCTGCGACTACCCGTCGGCGGTCCGGATCGTCGATGACCTGATGCACTCCCGGCTGGAGCAGTTCCAGCACGTCGCGCAGCACGAACTCCCCGTGCTGTACGAGGACTTCGGGCTGGACGCGACCGCCCGTGAGCTGCTCGGCGGGTACGTCCGGGAACTGGAGAACTGGCTCGCGGGCGTGCTGAACTGGCACGAGGCCTGCCGGCGCTACCGTCCGGAGGACCTGGAGCGGCACTTCGGCGCCGAACGGGACCTCGTCGGTTCGGTCCGGTCCCGGGCGGCGGCAGCCGGTGCGGCTCCGGTGACCCGGGCGGCGCCCGCGATCCCGAGCGGCCCGACCGGCCTCGGGACGGCCTCGCTGCGGCCGCGGCCGAGCGGGGCGGCTGCTCCGGTGAACTGACTCGGCTGCCCGGCAGCCTCCAGCCCGGCAGCCTTGGCAGCCCGGTGGCCTTGGCAGCCCGGCAGTCTCGGCAGCTCGGTGCCCCGGCATCTCGCCTCCCTCGGTACCCCGGCGCACCCGTGCGGTCAGCCCGCGCGGGTGCGCCGCGTCGTGACTAGGCTGGCGAGTCGGGGGTCGCGCACGCCTCCCGGCGCGCGCCCACATCGCCACAGACGAGGGTTGAGAGATGGCTGCGCTACCTGAGGGCACACCCTGTTGGGCCGATGCGATGTTCAGCGACCTGGAGGGTGCCAAGGCCTTCTACGGTCACGTTCTCGGCTGGACCTTCGGCGAGAGCTCGTCCGAGTACGGGAACTACACCCAGGCCTACTCGGACGGCAAGGCAGTCGCCGCGATCGTGCCGCCGATGCCCGGCTCGCAGGCGCCGTCCGCCTGGTGCCTGTACCTCGCCTCGCCGGACGCCGCCGCCACCGCCGAGCGGATCCGCGCCAACGGCGGGGAGGTGGTCATGGGCCCGATGACCGTCGGTGACTTCGGCACGATGGTGGTCGCCAGGGATCCGGGTGGGGTGGTGTTCGGCGTCTGGCAGGCGGGGGTCCACGAGGGCTTCGAGAAGCAGGGCGAGCCCGGCGCGTACAGCTGGGCCGAGATCGTCACCCGCGAGCCGGCGAAGGCCGACGCCTTCTTCCCCGCGGTCTTCCCGTACGGCGTCAAGCGGATGGACTCCGAGCAGATCGACTACCGGATGTTCCAGGTCGGCGAGCGGCCGGTGCTCGGCCGGATGGGGGCGGAGGGCGACGTCCTGCCGCCCGAGGCGCCCTCGTACGTGAGCGTCTACTTCGCCGTGGACGACGCCGACGCCGCGATCGAGCGGCTGACGGAGCGCGGCGGCACGGTGTACTTCGGGCCGATGGACAGCCCGTTCGGCCGCTTCGCGGCGGTCGGCGACCAGCAGGGTGCGGCCTTCGGACTGATCGACCTGGGCCGGACGGTGGGGGACCAGCCGCCGACCGCGGACGTCTGATGGGCGAGCGCGAGGAGTTCGTCGAGACCCTGGACAAGCACCGCGACCTGCTGCGCCGCACCGTCCGGGACCTCACCGACGAGCAGGCGGCCCGGCGCACCACGGTCAGCGAGCTGTGCCTGGGCGGCCTGATCAAGCACGTGGCCGCGGTCGAGGCGCGCTGGGCCCGGTTCATCGTGGGCGGCGCGGAGGCGATGCGCAGCGGCGGCGGGGACTGGGCGGCGCAGTTCCGGATGACGGAGGGCGAGACGCTGGCCGACCTGCTCGACGCCTACGGGGAGGTCGCGCGCGACACCGACGAGCTGGTCCGCAGCCTGCCCGACCTCGATCTCGCCCACCCGCTGCCGCCGGCGCCCTGGTTCGAGCAGGGGGCGAGCTGGTCGGCCCGCCGGGTGCTGCTGCACGTGATCGCCGAGACGGCGCAGCACGCCGGGCACGCGGACATCATCCGGGAGGCGCTGGACGGCGCGAAGTCGATGGGCTGAGCGCCCGGGACGCGCCTGCGGCCCCGGGCGCGTCTCCGCCCGGGTTCAGCCGTCCCGGCGTGCCGCCCGGGTCGCCTCGATGCCGTCCAGGATCACCGTGATGCCGCGGACGAAGCCGTCGTCCCGTCCGGCGGCGATCTCCTTCGGCACCTGGGTGGTGTAGAGCCGGTGCAGCCGAGGGAAGTCCTTGGTGGCGGCCACGACGGTGGGCAGCAACTGGTCCATGACCTCCTGCTCGCTGCGGCTGGTCTTGGCCAGCGCGCTCAGCCAGGCGGCCTCCACGCAGGCCGTTCCGATGGTGTAGCCCATGACCGCGTTCATCACGTCGTTGGCCTCGGCGAGGTCGAAGCCGGCCGTCTCCATCACGGCCAGCAGGGCCTCGGAGATCCCCATCCAGTTGGGGCCCAGGTAGACCATCCCGACGTCACCGAGCACCGACACCATCCAGGGGTGGCGGTTGATGGCCGCGCGCATGCCCTCGGTGCACTCGAGGACCGCGGCGCGCCAGACCTTCGGGTCCTCGGCGCCCTCGGCCACCGGTAGCGGGAGCTCCCCGAAGACCTGGTCGACCACCAGGGCGAGCAGTTCCTCCTTGTTGGCGACGTGGGTGTACAGCGAGGTCGCGCCGGCGTTGAGCCGGGCGCCGAGCTTGCGCATGCTCAGCGCCTCGATGCCCTCCGCGTCCAGCAGCGCGAAGGCCTCCGCGACGATCTGGTCCCGGCTGAGGGCCGGCTGCGTCCGGCCGCGCCGGGGGCGGTTCCACGGCGAGGGGATGCCCGGCAGCGCACCGGTGCGGGGCTCCGGCGGGGTGTCCTCCGACTTGGCCGTCATCCGGCTGTCCTTCCTCTTGTGCTCTTGCTCCCTGGTGGCGGGCGGCCCGTCCAGCATAGGGGCCCGTCCGCACACCGTACGGCACGGCGAACGGCGTGCGATCTGGCGCACGCCGTACGGCGTTGCGAACACTGTTCGGTCGCCGTACAGTGTTCGGCATGGCGCACATCGTTCGGCCAGGGACGGGGGATGGTGTGCGCCGCTCCGACATCCGCGCGGCTCCGGCCGGCGCGCCATGAAACCGAAGGGGGAATCGCGGTGGTGGATCGTCACCCGCGTCGTTGGCTCATCCTGGTCGTGCTCTGTCTCAGCAGCCTGGTGCTGGTGATCGACAACATGGTCCTGACGGTGTCCATCCCGCCGATCGCGCAGGACCTCGAGGCCGGGGCGCAGGACATCCAGTGGATCATCGACTCGTACATCCTGGTCTTCGCCGGGCTGCTGCTGACCTCGGGCAGCCTCTCCGACCGCTTCGGGCGGCGGAAGGTGATGATCATCGGCCTGGCCCTGTTCGGCGCCGCCTCGCTGGTCGCGGCCGTAGCCGCCAGCCCCGGCCAACTGATCGCCGGACGCGTCCTGATGGGCGTCGGCGGGGCCCTGGTCATGCCCAGCACGCTGTCCATCCTGATCACCGTCTTCGACGACGAGGAGCGGCCCAAGGCGATCGCCGCCTGGAGCGCGGTGGCCATGGTCGGCCTGGTGGGCGGTCCGGTGCTCGGCGGCGCGCTGATCGCGCAGTTCTGGTGGGGCGCCGTCTTCCTCATCAACGTGCCGGTGGCGGCGGTGGCGATCGTCGCGGCGGCCGTGCTGATGCCGGAGTCCAAGGGGCCGTGGCGCCGGCCCGACCTGCTCGGCATGCTGCTCTCCATGGTCGGCATGACGGCCCTGGTCTGGTCGATCATCGTGCTGCCCCGGGACGGCTTCACCGACGCCGGCACCCTCGGCGCGCTGGCCGTCGCGGTGGTCGCGCTGATCGGCTTCGGCGTCCGGCAGGTCCGCACCGACTCGCCGATGGTGCCCCTCAAGCTGTTCCGCAACCGGGTCTTCACCGGCGCCAGCTTCTCGCTGGTGCTGCTGACCTTCGCCACCGGCGGCCTGATGCTGGTGCTCACCCAGTACCTGCAGTTCGTGCTGGAGTTCTCGCCCACCGACACCGGCCTGGCCTTCATCCCGCTGGCCGTCGCCTCGCTCGCCTTCAACGCGATCGGCGCCGCGCTCGGCAAGAAGCTCCAGCCGCGGGTCCTGACCTCCATCGGCATGGTGATCATCGCGGGCGGCTTCGGCCTGCTGGCCACCCTCTCGGTCGGCGACGGTTTCACCAAGGTCGCCCTGGCCATGCTCGTGCTGGGCATCGGATCCGGCCTCGGCATGCCGGCCGCCGCCAACGCGCTGATGAGTGCGATCCCCGGCGAGCACGCGGGCGTCGGCTCCGCGCTCAACGACACCATCCAGCAGTCCGGCGCCGCGCTCGGCGTGGCCGTCCTCGGCACCGTGCTGTCCAGCACCTACACCGGTGCGATGCCGTCCGGCGCCCCCGCCCCGGCCCGGCACGCCGTCACCGACGCGCTCGCCCTCTCCGCCGCCACCGGCGACGGCGCCCTGGCGAACGCCGCCCGCGAGGCCTTCAACACCGCGACCTCGACCACCTTCACGGCCGGCGGCGCCGCCGTCCTGGCGGCCGCGGCGCTCACCCTGGTCCTGATGCGCCGCAAGCCGGAGCAGGGCGAGGGGACGGTGGCCGAGGCGGCCGGGCCTGCCGAGACCGGAGACCCCGCCCGATCCTCCGACCCGGCCCGGCCCGCCACCGAGGCGGTGCGCTGAGCCCCACCGGCCACCCCTGCGGCGGCCACCCCCCCGGCCCCGGCTGCCCGCGCAGCCGGGGCCGTCGGGTTC
The DNA here is from genome assembly GCF_040298565.1 of Kitasatospora sp. NPDC001539. Classification (NCBI taxonomy): domain Bacteria; kingdom Bacillati; phylum Actinomycetota; class Actinomycetes; order Kitasatosporales; family Streptomycetaceae; genus Kitasatospora; species Kitasatospora sp. NPDC001539. Next base: position 8,582 of record NZ_JBEPAK010000077.1, read on the forward strand.
CCCGGGCCGGGCCGGGCGGTCCGAGCCGGGCCAGGCTCCCCGGGCCGGGCCGGGCGGTCCGGCTCGGGGGCTTGGCCGGCCGCCCCGAAGGGACCGGGCCTCCGGCCCCGCCCGCTACTCTCCGGGGCATGTCCGATGCGACGCCCGACCTCGACGAACCGGTCCACATCGTCCCCTACGACCCGGCCTGGGCGGCCCTGGGCCGGGCTCTGGTCGAGCAGTTGACCACCGGGCTGCGGGGAGTGGACCGCTACGCGGAGGTCGAGCACATCGGCTCGACCTCCGTCCCCGGCCTGGACGCCAAGCCAGTGCTCGACGTCCAGATCGGCTGCGCCGCCGATGACGTGGACGGGGTGGTCGGCTATGTGCGAGGCCTCGGCTTCGAGCACCTCGGCGAGGCGGGCGTCCCCGGCCGCGAGTACCTGCGGCGGCGATCGGGGCAGCCGGCCAACGTCCATGTGGTCGGGCTGCGCGGCCGCTTGTGGGCCGACAACCTGCTGTTCCGCGACCACCTCCGGGCCCACCCGGAGGCGGCCGCCCAGTACGCCCGGGCCAAGCGGGACGCCGCCGGGGCCACCGGCCGACTGCTCGCCTACTCGGAGCACAAGGCGGCGACGGTGGCGGAGCTGATGGCGGCGGCGCGGGCCTCCCGAGCTTCCCGGGTCTCCCGGGCCTCCCGGGTCTGATCGGTGGTCTGTCGCCGGCCGGCTCGGTGATCTGCTGGGGGCCCGGACCGGCGATCTGCTGGGGGTCCGGGTCCGGGTCCGGGTCGGGGACTGCGACTCCGCCGGGCAGGCCGCCTCCCCCTCCTCGGCCGCCCTCCGTTGTCAGTCGCTCCTCGTACCGTCGATCCCGGCAACAATGATCGCCGTACGGGGGAATGACGCATGATCAGGACCGATCCTGAGACACCCGACCTCTTCATCACACCGGTCGAGGAGGTGTTCATCCGCAACCACCTCGGCCCGGCGCCGCGGCTCGACCGGGACACCTGGACGCTCACCGTCGAGGGCGCGGTGGAGCGGCCCCTCCGGCTGGACTTCCCGGCCCTCCTCGACCTGCCGCAGACCCGTTTCACCGCCGTCCACGAGTGCTTCGGCAGTCCGCTGCGCCCCCACGTACCGACCCGTGCCGTCACCAACGTGGAGTGGGCCGGGGCCCCGCTCGCCGCCGTGCTGGCGCTGGCCGGCCCGCGCCCGGAGGCCCGGCACGTCTGGCTGGAGGGCGCCGACCGCGGTGACTTCGCGGGGGAGAGCGGTCTGACGTACCTCAAGGACCTGCCCCTCGATCAGGCGGGCGCCGAGGTCGTCCTCGCGCACAGCATGAACGGCGAACCGCTGCGCCCCGACCACGGGTACCCGGTACGGGCGGTGGCGCCCCGGATGTTCGGCACCAACTCGGTCAAGTGGCTGACCCGGATCGTGCTGGCCGCCGAGCGCCCCGACCACCTGTTCACCACCCGGCTGTACACCCGTGTGCCGCCCGGCGGGGGCGAGGCCCGGCCGGTCCGGGAGAAGGACGTCGGCAGCAAGTTGCTCACCCCGCGCGACGGCGGGTCCGTCCCGGCCGGAGCCTGCGAACTGGAGGGCTACGCCTGGAGCGCGACCGAGGTGACGGCCGTCGAGATCGCCGTGGACGACGCCGACTGGCAGCCCGCCGAGCTGGAGCGGCGCGGGCCGCACCCCAGCTGGCAGCGCTTCCGGCTCCGATGCGACCTCGCCCCGGGCCCGCACCGCGTCCGCTGCCGGGCCACCGACTCGGCCGGGCGCGTGCAGCCGCTCACCGGCGACCGCAACGCCGTCCATGAGATAGGCATCCTGGCGGAGTGACGGCGCCGGTGAGGCGGTGCGCCTCGACCGGTCGTCGCCCGCCAGGTCTTCGCCCGTCAGACGGTCAGGTGGCCAGGTGGTCAGGTCGCCAGGTGGTCAGGTGGTCAGGTGGTCAGGTGGTCAGGTGGTCAGGTCGTCGGGCGGCTGGCGGCTGGCGGCCAGTAGGTCGTGCAGGAGGGGGAGCAGTTCCTCCGGACCGGCCTCGGCCAGTTCGGCGAAGGCTCCCCCGGAGCGGGCCAGGATGATCCCGGCGAAGGCCGCCGTGGCGATCTCGGCACGCAGCCGCGGGCGGTCCACCTGCTCGGCGGCGAAGCGCTGGTACAGCGGTTCGACCAGCCGCTCGTGGAGGTAGGTGCGGGCGGCCTGCTGGACCTCGGTGTTGTCGCCGGGCAGGACCGCGGCCTGGAAGGAGGGGCCAGGTCCGCGCCGGGTGACCCGCTCCACCAGGGTGCGCAGGCGCTCCTCGTCCAGCAGGTCGGCCGGCGCCGAGTCGCCCAGCTCCAGGCGCGTGGTGGCCAGGTAGAGCTGGGTCTTGCCGCCGAAGTAGCGGGCGATCAGCGCCGGGTCCACCCCGGCCCGTTCGCCGATCTCCCGGATGGTGGTGCGGTCGAATCCGCGGTCGGCGAAGAGCTCCGCCGCCGCCCGGAGCAGCAGCTCCCGGCTGCGGGCGGCGTCCCGGCGCCGTGGGGTCGCGGGCTCCGGCCGTCCGTCGTCCGCGACCGCGGCTCCGTCGGCCCCGGTGGCCGCCTCGGTCACCGCTCGGCCCCGGTCCGCAGCACGGGCACGTCGCCCTCGCCGGCCACGCCGTCGGCGATGCTCTCTTCCACCATCAGCTCCTCGTCCACGCGCGGACCCCTCCGGGCGGCGGTCGCGGCACTGAGCCGCGGCAGGACGATCGTAGTCAGGCCGATCACCACCCACACGGCGCAGCCGATCAGCGCCGCGTCCCGGTAGCCGCTGTTCGCGGGCAGCAGTTGCCCCGGCGCGGTGTGCGCCTGGAGCACGGCGCCGCACAGGGCACTGCCGGTGGAGTAGCCGACGGTGCGCAGCAGCTGGTTGAAGCTGACCGCGCTGCCGACCTCGTCGGCGGCCACCGCGTTGACGATCAGGCCCGGCATCACGGCGAAGGTGCAGCCGACGCCGAGACCGGCGAGCCCCATCACCACCAGGAGCTGCCACAGGTGGGTGCGGGCGAACAGGAAGAACAGCATCGAGGCCAGCGACACCGCGCAGCCCAGCGGCAGGACCAGGGCGGACGAGGTGCGCCGGGCGAGGACCGGGACGACCTTGCTGGACAGCAGGCTGACCGCCGAGAACGGCAGCAGCACCAGACCGGCCACCACGACCGAGGCCCCCAGGCCGTAGCCGGTGCTGGCCGGCGTCTGGACGAAGCGGATCACCAGGGACATCAGCAGGTACATCCCGACGCCCGCGACCAGCCCGGCCACGTCCGCGGTCAGCACCACCGGGTTGGTCAGACTCCGCAGCTCCACCAGCGGGTGGGCGGTGCGCAGCTCGTGCCTGACCCACCCGACCAGCAGGAGCAGCGAGACGCCGGCGACCGTCCACAGCCGGGTGCTGCCCCAGCCCCAGTCCTCGCCCTCGGTGAGCACCAGCAGCAGTCCGACCAGCGTCAGCCCGAGCAGCACCGCGCCGAGCGCGTCCAGCGGGCGCCGCTCGCGGTGCCCGGCCGGGGGCAGCACCAGGGCGGCCAGTGCCAGCGCCAGCGCGCTGATCACGGCGCCGAACCAGAAGGCCGCGTGGATGCCGAAGGACTGGGCGATCAGCCCGGTGACCGGGTAGCCGAGGCCGACCCCGGCGACGGTGGTGATGGAGAGCAGCGCGACCGCAGAGCGGGAGGCCGCGGCGGGCAGGGCGTCCCGCGCGGTGGCGATGGCCAGCGGGGTGAGTCCGACCCCGACGCCTTGCAGCGCCCGCCCGGCGATCAGCGAGCCGAAGCCGAGCGGCAGGGCGGCCAGCACGCTGCCGACCACCACCATGGCGGCGGCGGTCAGCGTGACCGTACGCCGGGCCGGTCCGTCGCCCAGCCGCCCGAGCACCGGCGTGGCGACCGCCCCGACCAGCATGGTGATGGTCAGCGACCACTGCGCCTCGGCGAGCGACACGTGGTCGATGGCCGCGATGGTCGGGATCATCGGTGCCCCGAGGCTGCTGATCACCGCCACGACGGCACTGAGGAACACCAGGACGGGCACCAGGGCCCGCTTCCGCCGCTCGGACGGCCCCGCCGGGGTCTCCATGGACGCGCCCCCTTGTCAGAGATCGAAGGGTCCGACGCTGTCATCGAGTGATGTCATCGGACGATGTCATCACATGATGACATGCCCGCCAAGCCGAGCAAAAACGGCGGTGACGGTGACACGGAGATCGCGCACCAGGGCTGAAGGCTGCCGATCACCGCCGGGCGACCGACCGCGCCTGTCGCGGGGGCGTCGTCGGGGCTGCGGTTGCGGTTGGTGGGAGGCCGACGGGCGCGGTGGATCACCGGACGGGCCGCCGCAATGGGGGGCGCGCGCCAGAAGGTCACAGGGGGACGTCGATACGGACCGCAGCCGGCCGCGACCTCGGGGCGCCCGTGCGCGTGGGTCAGCGCAGGGCCAGGACCTCGCCGGGCAGGATCAGGTCGGGGTCGCCGCCGATGGTGTCCTTGTTGAGGGCGTAGAGGGCCGGCCAGCTGCCCGGGGTACCGAGCTCCTGGGCGATGCCCCCGAGGGTGTCGCCGGGACGCACGGTCCAGCTGTCCCCGGCGGCTCCGCCCGCGCCGGCTGCGTCTGCGGCGGTTCCGTCCGTAGCGGCGGCAGCGGCGGCGTCGACGCTCGTGGAGGCGTCCGCCGAGTCGGTGCGTCCGGTGCCGTCGCTGCCGTCGCTGCTGTCGCTGCGGTCGGTGCGGTCGGTGCGGTCGCTCCGCGGCGCGAGCGCGGCGGGGGCGTGCGACCGGGCAGACGCGGGGCGGTGGCTGCGGGTGGGTGTGCCGGCGTCACTGCCCGAACGGCCGCCGCCGTGGCCGGCCCGGGCTCCGCAGGCCGGCCACGGAGCCAGGCCGCGGCTCGCGGCGAGGTGCTCGGCCACGGCGATCTGCTGTTCGCGGGTCGCGAGGTCCGGGCGGGCGGCGTAGGCGAGGCCGCCGTTGGAACGCCAGGTCGCCGCGTTGAACTGCAACCCCCCGTAGTAGCCGTTCCCGGTGTCGGCGTTCCACCGTCCCCCGCTCTCGCAGCGGGCCAGCGCGTCCCAGTCCACCGCCTCGGCGCGGACCCCCTCCTGGGCCACGGCGGGGAACGGCACCCCGGCCGACGACTCCTTGGCACCCAGGAGAACGGTGACGAGAGCGAGCAGGGGAAGCAGCAGGACGACGACCGGACGACGGACCACGGACAGCGGCGACATGAACACTCCGCACCTCGAGGACAGGGACCAGGCGCCGAAGCGCCTCGTCCACTCATGCGCCACGCGAGGGCGGACGGCCGCCAAGGACACCGCGATCTCGTTCCGTCGGCGGTCCGAGACCACCCGAACGCTCCGGGCCGCCGACGGTGCGGAGCACACTTGGTTGCACGGCGGCGTCGTGGACCGCGGACCGCGGTCCGGTGCTCAGCCGCCGCCGTACGTGGCCTGGGTGACCGCGAAGACGTTGCGCCCGCCCGTGGTCTCCTGGAGCGACCACAGCAGGTCGGGATTGGTGGAGTCCTCCCAGTAGGAGAGGCTCTCGCCGCCGCTCACCCAGGCGAAGGTGGCGGGGCCGGCGGTCGGGGTCCAGTAGTAGAGCTTCTTCTGGCCCGAGGAGTTGAACCACCATCGGCCGTTGTGGGAGGCCACGCCGTTGAGGTTGTACCAGGGCAGCTGGAGCGCCTGACTGGCGGTCGTCGTCGCGGCGAACGTCGTTCCCCCGGACACGAACGGGAAGCGGACCGCCCTCGGCGGCCGGTTGGGGTACCCGGTGCAGCCCGACTGGCAGGTGTACTCCGTCATCACGATCGACCCGCTGACCCGGTCCAGGGAGATCGACGACCACGCCAGGTCGGTGCCGGAGGTCGTCCGCGACGTGATCGTGCCGATCTGGGGCAGCACGTAGGCGTAGTTGTGGGCGTGGTAGACGGTCGAGGACTGACGGCCGATCTGGTCGGCGGTGCCGCCGGGATCGGTGTTGAGGATCTTGCGCATGTCGAAGACGCGCATGCCGTGCCCGGTGTCGGCGACGTACAGGTAGTTGCCGTACCAGGACACGCCGCCCGCGTGGATCGGGATGTCCTTGAAGTCCGGCGCCGCGGTGGTGCCGGTCGGCTCCACCAGCAGGATCTTGCGGTACGCGTTGGGGTACGTGGCGTCCCAGTCGACGAGCGTGATCCGGCTGCGCTGCTGGGCGCCGTCGCAGCCGTCCTTGGTGTACCAGCTCACCAGCACGAGCTGATGGCCGTCGTAGTTGCCGCTGTCGGCGGTCCCCACGGCGTCCCGGCTCGTCGTGATGCCCTGCGGGAAGCTCTGGCAGTCCGAGTTGTCCCCGTCATCGAACCGGAAGCCGCCGGACAGGCCGTCGACGGAGAAGGACGAGGGCAACGCCTGCCGGTCGTGGTTCGCGTGCTCCATCACCGTGTGCACCGCCGAGGTCCCCAGCGTCGAGACGAGCGCCGAGTCGAGCGCGTCGAACCGGTGATAGTCCGCACTGAGCGTGTACTCGGACGCGGGAAGGGCCGTCGGCCCCGCCGCCGCCCCCGCCGGCGCCGCACCGACGAGCGCGCCGGCGACGAGCAAGCCGGCCGCCAGCACCGCCCGGACGCCGTTCCTGACATGACGCATCATCAAAACCGCCCCTCCCGCGTGAACGGATCACCGCGGTCACTCACGCTAGGTGCGCCCCGAACCAACCCGCAACACCCCGCCCCCGCCCGGGATCACCCTCCACCGGGCGCGGCCACCGTCCGGCCGGCCTTGACGGCCGCTCGCGCGAACGCGACGGCGTCCAGGGGCGCCGCACCGCCGGGGTCGTTGTTGAAGTACGCGTACACGTCGCCCTCGTCCGACCAGGCCTCCGTGACCCTTCCCATCCAGGTGGCCAGCGACCGCCGACCGTACCGGGGCGGCGGCTGCGCCAGACCGGCGTGGAAGCGCAGGTAGCCCCAGTCGGCGGTCCGCCACAGCGGAGTGACCGGTCGGCCCCGCCGGTCCGCCCAGCAGAGGGCGGCGCCGCGCCGTTCGAGCACCGCCCGGATCTCCGGCACCCACCACGAATCGTGCCGGGGCTCGACGGCCACTCTCACCCCGGCCGGGAAACAGCCCAGACAGCCGTCGAGGACATCGGCATCCGCCCTCAGAGTGGGCGGGAGCTGGAGCAGCACCGGTCCGAGCCGCGGGCCCAGCCCGGCGGCGGCCGACAGAAGCCGCCGCACCGGCTCCTCCGGGTCGTGCAGCCGCTTGATGTGCGTCAGGTAGCGGCTCGCCTTGACCGCCATCACGAACCCGTCCGGGGTCCGCTCCCGCCAGGCGGTGAACGTCTCGGCCGCCGGCAGCCGGTAGAAGGCGTTGTTGTTCTCCACCGTGGCGAACCGCTGGGCGTACTCCTCCAGCCACAGCCGCCGCGGCGTCCCCGGCGCGTACAGCCCGCCACGCCAGTCGTCGTACTGCCAGCCCGAGGTGCCGATGTACAGGGGCACACCCCCATGGAAACACGGACCGCCCGCCGACCGCTGGATCCCCCGAGCCCGACCGGGCCTCCAAGGGCTCGACCTGCAACCAGAGAACGAACAGGGCCGGCCCGCTGTCGCCGTCCGGACCTTCCGCCGGCGGCGGATACGCGATTCGAACTCGCGAGGGCTTGCCCCCAACACGCTTTCTGATTCTGCTGAACGCCGTCCGCCGGGTTCACGCCCGCCCTGAACTGCGGCGCGGCCAACCGCTGGGCGAGCTCGAATCCGGCCGGACGGGGGTGGATGAGAGCAAAACAGAGACCGATCGCTACCCCGAAAGACCTTCGCTGACACCGAGCGCCGCCCGTGTAATTCTGGTGTGGGCCCCTGCATCACGAGCAGACAGAGGAATCAGCGGCAGCTTGGGTAGCGGCACGCCATCCGGTCGCCGAATTCCGGGATCAGCAACCACTTCAGGGGCTTCATGCGCATCGCCGCAGTGATGCAGTACTACTCCGACGCGCAGCTCCCGCGTGATCCGAGCTGGGCGTCGTGGCCGCTCTTCCGCTCCCCGGCAGGCCCGAGCATGTTGCGCTGAAAGACTGCCGCAGCTTCCGGTGATTGAGCGATCAGGTATCGCTGGGGCTGTAGCGTGCACTCGGGGGCATCGTGGCCCACCTCAGTTCGGGTACGCCGCTCACAGAGGGGGACACGGAGCAGACGATCAGCACGTCGTCAGCGGGTGCCATGACAGACGTGTGGCCCTGGTAGGTCAGCGCTCGACCAGCCAAGTGTTCGCCCTCGATGACGAGTTCCGTATCCGTTGCAGGCGAGGCCATGATGTCCCGCAGAACCATCTCCATGAGCTGTGGCATGCGCAGTCCGGTGCGGTCGCCCGCCGCTCGCAGAGCTTGAGCGATGAATCGGGCGGCGGACGCCTCGTGATGCATCCTCGGCGGTGGCGCGTCGTTCCCGGGAATGGGCCGGATGGTTTCCACCGCAGCGACGAGGTAGAAGATCTGGTGTAGGCGATCTCGACCATTATCGGAGTTCTATCGGTGGCCCCCGGTCGATATTCCACATCCAGGAATCATCAACCCGTGCGAGAGCGGCGACCGGCCTGCCGAGGATTTCTAGAAATTCCTTCGGTAACGGCCCTTTCGCCGTCATCATCATAGGTGTTTCCGCTTTCGAAGAAAAAGCCAATCCTTTTGGAGTTTGGAGGAGCGGTGCGACACCTGCCGAGGTATCGCACCGCCCCTACCCCGTACGCAGGCCTGCCATCCCTGCCGTTGGGTGTTCGGCGGCGTCAACGACCTTCGGAGTCGGCTGGCCTGTTCTGTCGCTGGACTCCAGGAGTTGTCGTAGGCCGTGGCCGGGCCTGCGGTGCAGTACGAGCCGTCGCCGAGTTCGGCGCATCTGTCACCCGGGACGACGGTGGCATAGGCGGACCCCGTCGAGCGTCACAGGCCGGGAGGCGCTCCACTCGGGCTGAAGTTCAGCGCCGACGGGCCTCAGCCCTGGCGGCTGCTGCCGTTCTGCTCGACGACCGACACCCCCACTTGTACCGCCAGGCCTTCTGGTTGAGATCTCCAACCCGGTGGAGTGCTGTCCGTGGTGGTCGACGAAGCGATCAGCGTGGTGGGGACCCACGGGCTGCCACGGTTCCCGTCTGCCTCGCCGGTGTGGTCGATGCTGAAGGCCGCCGCATTCGCGCGCGTCGGCCCGGTCGGCGGGCAGGGGCTTCAAGACCACTCAGTTGCCGTCGCCGACCTGGTTCCCGCTTTGCCATTTCCCTTGCCTCCCACCGTGAAGTGGGCGCAGACCTCCTCAGTGACCGGCTTGGTGACGGCCCAGAGACGGCTCGCAGGCCGGCTGACCTCAGTCGTGGCCGTGACGGCCAGGCCGAGAAGGGCGAGAACAGGCATGTGCAAGGCGGCTCAGGAGGCGATGAGGAACGTGCCGAGCCGGTCGCGGTCCGCACCGGGGCGGCCTGCCGCCGACTGGCGAGTGGAGGGGAGGTGCTGGGCGTTGGCATGAGAGGTCGTCGGCAGCAGGGAGAAAAGACGTCTCCCGGTGAGACTGCCGGGCGAAGAGCCGGATCGTTGCCGGACCACGGCCCGCTTAGTCCGGCAACGGATCAGATGATTTTGATGCTGGCGCGGCAGCAAAGTCGCGTATGCCGGGCAGTTGGAGGTCATGCCGTAGCAGGAGGTGGTAGCGAGGTCGCATCCTCGGCGGACAGCAGAACCCGGTAGCGCTGTTTGGGCTTGCCCCCACTGGTCGAATGCGGGGCCAACGTCGTGAAGAAATAGCCTATCGCACCCGCTTCGGGCGGTACTTCCCGGACCGGACACTACGTAGGCCGACCTGCGGGCCGAGACAGGTCCGCAACTGAAGAAGGTCCGGACTGCTGAGCAGTCCGGACCTGCGGCGACTTCAAAGAAGGAGCTGTACTGGTCTGGGCATCTTCTCTCCGCTTTGCAGTCGAAGGCTTTTTACCGGCCTGCCTGTCACCCAGGCATTCCAGGCCTTGATATAGAGGCCGATCTGCCCGCGTGTATCGGTTCGGCGTCGAGAAGTGGAGCCATTTCGTAGCGTATTGATGGTCTTGATCAGTGCCAGGCGAGGATCGTCTGATTTAAGATTGGCGCCCGTGGCCAGGCCTTCGATCCAGTCGTCGATTCGTGCTGCCGGCGCTGATTCTACGGCCAAGAAGTAGGCCGCAGAGGCGGCTGTTGGAATAATTCCGACCTCTTGGCTAAGGGTCCGACCGACTGCCGCTGCCTTCCTGAACTCTTCGGGCTGCGCGTGGAAGATATCCAAGACCTGATCATTGCTGATCCGCGAGTTCGTGCCGGACCACGCGCCATCCGGATCCACCCTGAACAGATAGACATGGCGAACGGTGGCGGCAAGCAAAGTGGTGTCTCGCTCGCCACTCAGCCAGAGGACATCGCCGCCGTTTCGGCGTTTTCCTGTGTCAAGGACAGAAAACGTCTCCCTGGGAACGTTTTCAAAAACTAGCAGTGGAGTCGTGACCCCAGACTTGTTAATTGCATGGAGTCGATGCTGTCCATCGATGAGTTTGCCCGAACTTAGGGGGCCGTCGAAGGCGATCCCCTGGTGGGTGACCTTCCACCCGCCAGAGTTGATCTCATCAACCATGCGTGCGACCAGGGTGCGGTCGACTGGTCGGTTGTTTGGATTTTGGTGACGCAGGATCTTGTCGGCCATTTCTGGGGTGACCAGAATGACTTTCGGTGCCGGGAAGTCGGGCCCTGGGGCCAGCTTTGCATGGGGCATGCTGAAGATGGTGGCACATCCCGCCATGGTGTCATCTGCTGGTTCAAAATATTTTTCTATTTTATCATCTCTGACTTAATTTGATCGACTATGACTGCGTCACGCTCAGTCTAGTGCTGTATTTGCTCGTTGAGCTCATGACTGATTCCTGATAACCGTGCGGCGCAATGGTGTCTGCGGGTAAGTCGGTAGCGTTCAGGTACTGGCGCCCCGGAATGGTGAGCGATCGGCTGGATCGGTGCTCATCTGTCTCCGGTCACCGACGGATTCGCAGATGCCATGGGCGGGCAGTGAAGGTTCGTGCGTAGTGCTGAGCCGCTCGGAGCACTGACCGGCTGAGTCGGAGTGGCCGAGATCGATGCCACCAAGCCTCATGGCCGCCACTGTCTGGCGATGTGAGCCCCTTTGGCCGAGGAGCTGCAACCGGCATGTGCGGTCCCGCTGGATAGCCAACGGCATGAGGTTGCGCGAGCGCCGGCTTACCCTCATCCCCGCAAAGCCCAGTGTGAGCGCGAGCTGTGGTTGGTGGTTGTGGGCGGAGGGGAAGCGCTCCAGCACCTCCAGTGCGGAGGTCGGGCTTCGAGCATGCGCCATGTCGCTGCTTGAGTCGGTGTGTGGGGACGCCAGGGCGTCATGGCAGGGAGCTCCAACGCCCTGCCGAGCTCGCTAGTGCTGTGACCGCATAGGTTCACCGGGTTGCTGGATCACGCGGCGAGAAGGGGCCTGCCGCCCCAGCGGTTGCCTTTCTCGCTGCGGCTGCGGGCGCGTTCCCTGCGCTGGACGGCCAGGACATCGGGGTGGCCGGCGTTGGCGTTGCGCCACCGCAGGTAGGCGTAGAGCGCGGGTCTGGACCGTGTGGTTCGGATGATTGGAATTCGCGGGGGTGAACTGCCGCAGCGGTCCGAAGTGCGCCTCGATCGGATTGGCCCAGGAGGCGTTGGTCGGAGTGAAACACAGGTGGACCTTGTGCCTCTTCGCCCAGCGCAGGACCTTCTTGCCGTTGTGGGAGGAGAGGTTGTCCAGGATCACGTGGAGCGGGGCGCCGTCCGGGCGGGCGGCCCGGATCGAGCGAAGTGCGGCCATGTTCAAGGTGCCCCTGTGACGGTGGTTGACGCCCCCAGAGGGCGTCGTCACCGACGGAGTAGCAGAAGTGACGCCCTGGGTGCGGTGTAGGTCGCCCGGAGCCGGTCGGGCCGGCCCTGTTCGCCCCACCCGCTGCTGGCAGTGGGCCGGATACCGAGCGGGCCGAACTCGTCCAGGGGCTCGACGCGGCGGTAGCAGAGATGGCGTTGCGGCAGCAGCGACCGGTCGTCCTGTCGACCTCGGACATTGACTACATGACCAAGCTCTGCGGTGATCGCGTCCGTCTCGTTGTGTTGTAGTCGATCGAGGTGTGCAGCGGGAGGCGGTTGCTGGACAGGTGTTCGCAGCGGGTCACCGCTGAACCACGACGAGCCTGATCGAGAACACGAAGCGCCCCCTCGGCGGTGTGTCGGGTTCGTGATCCTCGGCGATCAGCCTGGACAGGTGATCGGAGCAGCTACAACCGGGGGCGATGACGCTCTCAGGGGGAAAACAACGAAGGCCCCGACCGGTTCACCGGTCGGGGCCTTCGTGAAGGCGGAGGATACGAGATTCGAACTCGTGAGGGGTTGCCCCCAACACGCTTTCCAATGCTCCCGAACGGTGTCCGCCGGGGTTCATACCTGTCCTGACCTGCGGCGGAGCGAACCGCTGGGTGGCGGCCGGACCTGGCTGGACGGGGGTGAATGAGACCAGAACTGAGACCAGGATCGGTAGTGCTCCTGGGCGCAGGGGGTTGGGCCCCGGTCTGCAGGACCGAGTTCTCGCCGGTGTCGACCCGTGGGACGGTGCGTGACCGGGGGCGTAACGCGCCGCCGTCGGGCGTAATGGAAGGACCGGTCCGGCGAACCCATCGGAGTGTCGGGACTGATCGCGCCCGTGCCGATTGCACGGGACAGGGAGGACATGGCGGTGAGCAGGGACGGTGAGCGGCGGCTGGGCCGGGCGGAGGGGTTCGGCGAACACCTGCTGGGCGCGTTGCTCGATCAGGCCCACGAGTTGCCGCCTCGCCTGGTCGCTCCATTGGTCGCCGATGCGGTGACGACGATCGGCGGCCGTGATCCGGCGCTCCTGCTGCAGGACTACGGCCAGCTGGCGCTCGCGCCGCTGCCCGGCCGGGGGCTGGCCGTCGGGGAGCCGGTGCCGATCGACGGGTCCCCCGCGGGTGCGGCCTTTCTGCGTGGTGTTCCCGTCGAGGTGCCGCAGGCCGACGGGGTGCGGGTGTACCTGCCGTTGCTGGACGGCGGCGACGAGGTCGGGGTGCTGGCTCTCACGCTGGACACCGTCGATGAGGACGATCGGCGGCTCCTTCGCCGGTTCGCCGGCATGGTGGCTGATCTGCTGGTCACCAAGAGCGGCTACACCGACCGGATCTTCCAGGCCCGGCGCCTGGAGCCGATGAGCGTGGCGGCGGAGATCCAGTGGTCGCTGCTGCCGCCGCTGTCGATGACCGTTCCCCGGGTCGCGGTGGCGGGCATCCTCGAACCCGCTTACCAGGTGGCGGGCGACAGCTTCGACTACGCGCTCAACGACGACCTCCTACACGTGGCCACGATCGACGCCATGGGCCACGGGCTGGACGCCGCCACCATGGCGACCGTGGCCATCGGCGCGTACCGGCACGCCCGGCGCGCCGACATCGGGCTGGCCGAGATCTATGCGTTCATGGACCGGGCCATCGCCGAGCAGTTCGGGCCAGACCACTTCGTCACCGCGCAGATGATGCGCCTGAACACGGCCACCGGCCACCTGCAGTGGGTCAACGCCGGGCACCCGGTGCCACTGCTGATCCGCGACCACGTCGTCGTCGAGCGGCTCGAGAGCGCGACCACCCTGCCGGTGGGGTTCGGTGGCGAGGATCCGGTGATCAGCGAGCGGGGGCTGCGGCACGGTGACCGGGTCCTGTGCTTCACCGATGGCCTGGTCGAGGAGCGCGAGGCCGGCGGGGAGCAGTTCGGAGAGGAACAGCTCATCGAGTGGGTCAATCGCATCGAGCGTTCGCAGGACGGAGTGCGGGCCGTGGTGCGGGCGCTCTCCCACGTCCTGAAAGAGAAGCGGGGCGGGCGCACCAGCGACGACGCCACCCTGTTCCTGATCGAGTGGCGCTGAGACGCCGGCACCCCGCCACGGCTCTCGTGACCGGCCGGATCGGCCCGGCGCGGGCGGGGTACCGTGGGGATATCGGGACAGTCCGGGCCGCCGCTCCCGAGGAGCGGCCCTCGCTCCGCGGGTCCGGCCTGCGCCCGCGGATAGGCGGCGAGCATGTCGGACGAAGCCGGTGCTTCGCACTACGGGCTACTGCCCGGCCAGTTCCTGCAGGCGGCGAAACCGGGGACGGTCCTGTTGCGCCTGGAGACCACACAGTCGCGCGAAGGTGTGCTCGATGGTGCGTGGTGGCCGCGTTCGCGGGACGTCGACTCCGAGCTGCCAGGCCTGGTCAGAGCCCTGACCGAACACCTAGGCCCCGTGGTGAGCGTCGGCCTGGACGCTGATGCCTGGGACGACGTCCCGGCCCGGCTGGTGGTCAACGGCCGGTCGGTGCACATCGACCAGTACCCGGTCGGTGACGACACGGTGATCATCACCCGTGGCGACCGCGATCACTTCAGCCTGCTCGTCGTCCCCCCACAGGCGAGCCAGGAAGCGGCCCTGGCCGCGATGGCACGCGCGATCAAGGCCGGCGGCACCGACTCGGCACGGCAGATTCTCATCGACACCGGCATCGGCTCCGCGCCACCGGCCGAAGCGACCTGAGAGGACCAGCACCACAGCCTGGACTTCTCGCGCAGTCAGGAAGGCGGGAGGCAGAGATGTCCGTCTACGTGAAACTCTCAGCCGAGGCCCGGGCACCGGCAGAGCCGTCGAAAGGACCGTTGGACCTGCAGTACGAGGACGGCGCGGACGGCGTCACCTTCGAGTACGACCTGCACCCGAGCGGTGCCCTGCGTATCCTGCGGGTCTTCAAGGACACCCCGCACCGGATCGAGGCGTGCTTCAGCCCCGGAGCGTGGCTCCAGGTCGCGGGCACCTACCTGCGAAGCGGCTCCGAATACTGACGGCGATCCGCCCCGGGCGAGCCGCAGGAACGCACCCGGCGGCGGTCACCTGGCTGCTCAGCGGTTCACGGACCGACCCCCGCGTCGGAACCGGACGGCGGAGAGGGCCAGCGCGACGACCAGTAAGCCTTGATTGGTGCCGCCGACCTGGCGGCCTGCTCGATCTTCGCGTAGTGGGCTGCACGGGCTTGCTCGTCGATCTGCTTCTCGTGTTCGGGGCGCATCCCGGTCCGGCCGTCGAGGCCCTCGCGCAGGATGTCGGCGTGCCCGGCGTGCCGGAGGGTCTCGCCGAGGACGTGGACCAAGACGGCGAACAGGTTCGTGTCAGCATGCGGCTCCGGCCACCACGGCACGTGGCCGGGGGCGTCGATGGAGAGCTCATTGATCGTCGCATCCGAGTGTTCCCAGGTGCGCCGGTAGAACCCGACGATCTGATCGCGGGTCTCGTCCTCGGCCGCCCACTGGTCACTGCCGTCAGAGTCCTGCCACCGACACAGCGGTTCCGGCGAAGGGCGGCCGAAGACCTCGCCGAAGTACCTGGCCTCGACGGTGGCCACATGCTTGACCAGGCCGAGCAGGTTGGTCCCGGTCGCGGTCAGAGGTCGGCGGGCGTCGTACTCGGACAGGCCGTCGAGCTTCCAGAGCAGCGCCTCTCGGTCTCGGCGCAGCCGGCCGTGCAGAGTGTCCTTCGCGAATTCATCGATCATGCGGCACGAGCCTGCCATGGGGTGCTCGTGGTCTCAAGATCCGTACTCGGTCCGCGACGACTGGCAGAACCGAGGGCTGGCCATGGCCGCCGCCCCGACCTGCTACAAGCAGGCCGCGAAAGTTGCCACGCGAGACCACCTCTTATCCCGGCTGTCGACTACTGCTCGTAGGACCACGCTTGGCCGGTCTGCCGGTACTGTTCGACGGGGATGGGTTCGACGCCGGCGGTCATGCGTGCGGTGTAGAGCAGGCCGTCGAGGTGGTCGATCTCGTGGTGGATCAGGCGGGCGAGTCCGCGTTCGTAGGTGGTGGTGGCCACTTGGCCGTCCAGGGTGGTGGTCTCCACGGTGATCTGCAGCGGCCGGGGGACCAAGCCGCGAACGTCGAAGAACGACAGGCAGCCCTCGAACTGCTCGTCCGTCTCGTCGGAGCGGTCGGTGATGCGCGGGTTCAGCAGGACGATCGCCGGAGCGTCCGGGGAAGCGGGCTGGACGATGGCGGCGGAGCGGCCGATGCCGATCTGGGGTGCGGCGATGCCCATGCCCTTGGCGAAGGGGTGGACTTGGCCGATGCGCTCCATGGCGGTGAACAGCTTCTCGATGACCTGCTCGGCGGCCTCGCGCTCGGTGGGCAGGTCGAACGCTCGGGCGGGCTCGGCGAGGATGGGCGCGCCCTCCTGGACGACGCCGAGGTCACGCATCTGCTCGCTGGGCCGCACCTGGATCACCTGAACTCCCCTTGGGTCGTGTCGCGTTCGGGTCGGGCCCGGAACCGCCATTCCAGACGGTACCGGGCGTGGAGGGCCGGCGTGGACGTGCTCCAGGAGAAGACGCGCATCCCGTCCTCCTCGCGCCGGATCGGGGCGGTCCGCAGCGGCGCCGCCTCGGCCGTCATGGACGTCTCCATGCCCCATACTGCTGGGTCGAGGTCAGCTGGGAAGGCGAGTTCGACTTCCAGGTGCTCGGTGGGCAGGCGGACCGCGCGCTGGAACCAGCGGCCCCACTTCTCCTCGCCGACCGAGTAGGCGTACTCGATCCAGACCTCCTCGCCCGGGTAGAGCGGGAAGCGGCCCTGCTCGTTCTCGAACAGCAGCCACACCTCCTTGAACGCGTCGCGGTCGTGCTTGGTCTGCCAGTTCATCGCCTCCCCGCGGCATGTCGCGGTCAGTGCAAGCTCGTCCCAGGTCAGCGGGTGTTCGCGGTAGTGGGCGTTGGAGCGCTCGGGCTCTCCGGGGTAGCGGTCGACGCTGATGCGGATCAGGTAGCGGGTGATCGGCTCGCTGCCGGTGTTCCGCAGCAGCCGGCGCATCGTCAGCCGGTACTGGGAGCCGTCGAAGTCCAGGCGCGCGCCGTCGTGCGCCACGATGATTGCCGAGCCCGTCGCGTACGGCTGCTCGGCGCGGCGCGGCGCTGGCGGAGCCGCAGCCGGGGCCGCTCGGTTCTTGGCGGCCTCGTAGTCCAGCCAGCGCTTCCAGATGGCCTTGCCCGCGTTGAGGGTCTCCTCGGAGCGACGCGCGAAGTCCTCGGTCGGCTTGTGCCGGCCGGACTCCACGTGGCTCACGTACGACGGGTCGAAGCCCATCTTGCGGGCGAGCCCCCGCTTGGACAGGCCGCGCACCTCGCGCCAGTACGAGACCTCCGCTGCGAACGCCTCGGCGGCTTGCTCAACG
Source organism: Kitasatospora sp. NPDC001539 (assembly GCF_040298565.1). Lineage (NCBI taxonomy): Bacteria > Bacillati > Actinomycetota > Actinomycetes > Kitasatosporales > Streptomycetaceae > Kitasatospora > Kitasatospora sp. NPDC001539. The sequence goes on from NZ_JBEPAK010000077.1 coordinate 25,872, forward strand.
GTCGGGCTGTCGTCGCGCTCGTCCATCAAGGCCCCCGCCCTGGCTGCTGGATGAGATGAATGAACCGTGAGTGATCTCGATTCATCATTCTGTCACGGTCATGGTCGCCGGTTTCCTTCTTTTGCCAGCCCGGGTCGACACCCGGGCCGAGAGAGGGAGGGCCCAAGCGATGCGCCTGCTGTACCTGCTCAACGTCTCCAACTCCAGCCAGCTGACTGCCGACTCCGGCTACACCTTCGCCGACATGCTCACCCCGGCCCTGGCCGACGCCGGGGTCGAGGTCACCGTGGCCGCTCCCGTCCCGGCCGGCGACGACCGCGTGCAGTTCGTGCGGACCACCTCGCCGTCGACCAAGTACCGGGCCCGCTTCAACCCGGGCGTGGGCGCCCTGGTGCGGCTGTTCCGCCGCCAGCAGCCCGAAGTGGTCGTGGCCAACCAGATCGAGGCCGCCCCCGCGATCCGCGCCGCGCTCCTGGAAGCCGGAGTGGACGCGCGGATCGTCGGTTACTGCCACTACCTGCCGTTCTCCTTCACCGACACCGGCCAGCTGGAGCTGGATCCCGCGATGGACGACGGCGGGCTGGGCCGCAGCGTGCTGCTGGCCTTCTCCGCCGGTCTCGCGGCCTGCGACCGCGTCCTGGTCCACTCCGGCACCGCCGCCTCGTGGACCGCCGCTGCCGCCGCCCGCACCGGCGTCGAGCTCACCGACAAGTTGCACGTGGTCCCCGCCCCCAGGGACGTGCGCCTGGTCCGCGACCCCGCCGAGATCACCGCGCCGGAGGGCCGGGCGGTCGGCATTTACAACCACCGCCTGTACGCCCACTACGGCACCGCCCGCTTCACCCAGCTCGCCCGCCACCTCGTCGCCGAAGCCCCGGTGCGGCTGACCGTGATGGACCTGTTCGGCACCCGCAGCGCCGAGCGGATCCGCCTGGATCCCAGCCCCGAGAGGAACTTGGAGGAGCTGGCGGCCGTGGACGGCGTCGCCATCGCCTCCGACCGCGGTGACCGCGTCCGCTACCGCAACCTGCTGGCCGGCGCCCACTTCGGCATCGCGCCGTTTCGGCCCGGCTGCCCCTGGTCCATGTCGGTCATCGACTGCCAGGCGATGGGCCTGCCGGTGATCGGCCCTCGCATCGGCTGGCTGGCCGAGCACATCGACCCGGAGCTGGTGTTCGACACTGACGATCAGGCTGTCCGGATCGCCGAACGCCTCGCCACCGACCCCGAGTTCTACCTGGTGCACGCCAAGCGCGCGCACGCCTCCACCACGGACCTGACGCCAGCTGCGGTGGCCGCACGCTACCTGGAGGCGATCAAGTGACCGGCTTCGACGCGGTCCTGCTCTCCTACGACGAGCCGCTGGCCGACTCCCTGCACACCCGCCTGGCCCGCGTGCTGGGCGGAACCGTCAAGCGCCTGCACGGGGTGCGCGGGATGCGCCGCGCCTACCGACTCACGGCCGAACTCGTCGACACCGACCAGTTCTTCCTCGCAGACGGCGACTTCGCCATCGACCCCGCCTTCTCCGCCAGCGGGGTGGAGCCGCTGGCAGCGGGCGTGTCGATGCGGGTCTGGCGGGCTGTCAACCCGGTCAACGGGCTCACCTACGGCTACGGCGGCCTCAAGCTGATCCGCACCAGCGCACTGCGGGAGATGGGCCAGGCCGTCGACGTGCTGGCCGCGCTGCCCGGCCGTGTCGAGTTCAGCCCGCATGCTGCCGGGACCACCCTGTTCAACCAGACCCCGTTCCACGCCTGGAAGGCGGGCTTCCGGGAGTGCGCGATGCTCGCGCGCGGAAGCGAGTACGGCATGACTGACGCCTCCGCCCAGGAACGCATCGACGCCTGGACGGCCAGCAAGGACGGCGACTTCGCCGACTACGCGGCAGCCGGGGCCCGCGACGGCCTCGAGTTCGCCCGCACTGCGGCCCGCGACCCCAAGCGCTTCGAGGCGCTCAACGACCCGCCCTGGCTGCACCGGCACTTCATCACGCTGCACGGCGAGCAGGCGGTCGCCGGATGAGCACCCGCTGCGGGCCGCTGGTCCTGATCGAGCCGCAGGCGCACCTCGGCGGCGGGCACCACCAGCGCACGCTGACGGCGCTCGCCGCCGCCCGCCCGGGTTCCGTGGTCATCACCCCGCAGGGGATCGCAGACGGGCCGGGTCCGCTGCTGCGGTCCGGCTCCTGCATCGCCGCCGGACC
>NZ_JBEPAK010000078.1:0-27862 GCF_040298565.1 Kitasatospora sp. NPDC001539
GCCACCACCTTCACCGCCGACCCCTTCGCCGGACCCGGCACCCGCATGTACCGCACCGGCGACCGCGTCATCCAACGCCCCGACGGCCAACTCGAGTTCATCGAACGCCGCGACCACCAGATCAAGATCCGCGGCCGCCGCGTCGAAACCGGCGAGATCGAAGCCGTCATCCGCACCCTCGACACCGTCACCGACGCCGCCGTCACCGTCCTGCCCGACGCCTCCGGCAACCCCCGCCTCACCGGCTACCTCACCGGCCCCCACACCGACCCGAGCCGGGTCCGCGCCGAACTCGCCCAACTGCTGCCCGCCTACATGATCCCCGCGACCTGGATCGTCCTGGACACGATGCCGCTCACCCCCAACGGCAAACTCGACCGCAAGGCCCTCCCCCGCCCCGAGACCACCGAGGACGCGGGCAGCCGGGCACCGCGCACCGAGCGGGAACGGCTGCTGTGCGACGTCCTCGCCGAGGTGCTCGGAACGACGAGCGTGGGGGTCGACGAGGACTTCTTCTCCCTCGGCGGCGACTCCATCCGCTCCATCCAGGTGGTCAGCCGCGCCCGCAAGGCCGGACTCACCCTCACCACCCGGGACGTCTTCACCCACAAGACCGCCGCCGCCCTCGCGCAGATCGCCGAGGAGGCCGGCGCCGAGCCCGCCGCCCCGGCGGTTCCCGAGGGCGGCCTGGTCGAGCTCTCGGACGAAGAACTGGCCGATCTGGAATTCGAGTTCAACGAGGAGCTTTCGTGACGACCGGCCCCGGAACGACCGGCCCGAGAACCGGGTCGAAGATCAGCGAGGTCCTGCCGCTGTCACCGCTCCAGCAGGGCCTGCTGTTCCTGTCCTCGTACGACCGGACCGCGCCCGACCTGTACACCCTCCAGCTGGTCGCCGAGCTGGACGGGCCGGGCGCGGCCGACGGCGAGCAGCTGGCCGCCCGGCTGCGCACCGCCTCGGCCGCCCTGCTGCGCCGCCACCCCAACCTGCGGGCCTGCTTCCGCCACCGCAGGAGCGGCGAGCCCGTGCAGATCGTCCTCAAGGACACCGAGGTCGAGCCGGAGTGGGTGCGGCACGACCTCACCCACCTGCCCGAGGCCGAACGCGAGGAACAGGCCCGGCGGCTGGCCGACGAGGACCGGCTGCGCCGCTTCGACCCGGCCCGGCCACCGCTGATGCGCTTCACGCTGATCCGACTCGGCGAGGGGCGCCACCGCTTCCTCTGGTCGGTGCACCACATCCTCCTGGACGGCTGGTCCTTCCCGCTGGCGGTGAGGGAGTTGGCCCTGCTGGGCGACCCGGCCGGGGCGGCGGCGCTGCCCGAGCCCGCACCCTACCGGTCCTTCCTGACCTGGCTGAACGGCCGCGACACCGGCGCCGCCCGTGCTGCCTGGGCCGAGCTGCTGGCCGGCCTGGAGGGCCCGCTGCGGGTGCTGCCGGAGACCGCGCCCTCCGCCGAACTCCCCTCCGTCGTCAGCCGATCGCTGTCACCCGAGCACACCGCCGCGCTCACCGGCTGGGCGCGCGGACAGGGGCTGACCCTGAACACCGTGGTGCAGGGCTGCTGGGCGCTGCTGCTCGGCGGGCTCACCGGCCGCCAGGACGTGGTGTTCGGCTCGGTCACCTCCGGCCGCCCGGCCGAGGTGCCGGACGTCGAGTCGATGATCGGCCTGTTCGCCAACACCGTGCCCGTCCGGGCCGAACTGCGCCCGGACCGTCGCGCCTCCGAGCTGTTCGCCGCGCTGTCCGCGCAGCAGCTCGCCATGATGCCCCACGAACACCTGCCGCTGGCCGAGGTGCAGGCCGCCTCCGGGCTCCAGGGCGAGCTGTTCGACACCGTGCTCGCCTTCCAGAGCTACCCGATGGACGAGGCCGCGCTGTACCGCGAGTCCGGCGGGACGGTCAGCGCCGCCCGGATCCTCTCGGCCACCCACTACCCGCTCAGCCTGACCGTCTTCCCCGGCGAGCGGCTCGACCTCCACCTCGGCTACCGCGCCTCCGCACTGGCGCGGGCCGAGGCCGGGGCCTCGGCCGAAGCCGCGGCTGCGGCTGGGGCTGCGGCAGGGGCCGGCCTCTCGGCCGGGGCGGAGGCCGAGGCGGAGCGCCTGCTGGCGCGCCTACTGCGGATCCTGGAGCAGGTGGCGGAGGACCCGCACACCCCGCTGGCCCGGCTCGGCGGCCCGGACCCCGCCGAACTGGCCCGCATCCTCGGCGAGTGGAGCGGCGCCCGCGCCCCCGTCCCGTCCGGCGCCGACCGGCACACCACCATCCCCGCCCTGTTCGCCGAGCAGGCCGCCCGCTCCCCGGAGGCCCGCGCGGTCACCGCGCCGGACGCCGAGCTCACCTACCGCGAGCTGGACGAGCGCTCCAGCCGGCTGGCCCACCTGCTGGTCTCGCACGGCGCCGGGCCGGAGTCCTTCGTCGCCGTCGCCCTGCCGCGCGGCGCCGAGCTGGTCGTCGCCGTCCTCGCCGTGCTCAAGGCGGGCGCCGCCTACCTGCCGCTGGAGCCCGCCCACCCGGCCGACCGGATCGGCTACGCCCTGGCCGACGCGCGCCCGACGCTGCTGCTGACCGTCTCCCGGCTGCCGGAGTCCGCCGCGCTGCCGGACCTCCCCGGAGTGCGGCGCATCGAGCTCGACGTGCCGGAGACCGTCGAGGCACTGGCCGCCCGCCCGGCCACCCCGCCCGCCGTCGCGGTCGCCCCCGAGCACCCGGCCTACGTCATCCACACCTCCGGCTCCACCGGCCGCCCCAAGGGCGTCGTGGTGCCGCACCGGAACGTGGTCCGGCTGCTCGACTCCACCGAGCACTGGTTCGGCTTCGGGCCGGACGACGTCTGGACCCTGTTCCACTCGATCGCCTTCGACTTCACGGTCTGGGAGCTGTGGGGCGCCCTGCTGCGCGGCGGCCGGCTGGTGGTCGTCCCGTACGACGTCTCGCGCTCCCCCGACGCCTTCCTGGAGCTGCTCGCCGCCGAGCGGGTGACCGTCCTCAACCAGACCCCCTCCGCCTTCTACCAGCTGATGCGCGCCGACGCCGAGCGTCCGCGCGAACTCGCCCTGCGCACCGTGGTGTTCGGCGGCGAGGCGCTGGACGTCGGCCGGCTCGCCGACTGGTACGCCCGGCACGCCGAGGACGCGCCCCGGCTGGTCAACATGTACGGCATCACCGAGACCACCGTGCACGTCTCCTACCAGGCCCTGGACGCCGCGACGGCCGCCGCCGGGGGCGGCAGCGTGATCGGGCGCGCCATCCCCGACCTGCGGGTCCACCTGCTGGACGGCGCCCTGCGGCCCGTCCCGCCCGGGGTGCCCGGCGAGCTGTACGTCACCGGCCCGGGCCTCGCCCGCGGCTACCTGAACCGGCCCGCGCTGACCGCCGAGCGCTTCGTCGCCTGCCCGTTCGAGGCGGGCGGGGCCCGGATGTACCGCACCGGCGACCTCGGCCGGTGGCGTCCGGACGGCTCGCTGGAGTACCTGGGCCGCGCCGACGAGCAGGTCCAACTGCGCGGGTTCCGGATCGAGCCGGGGGAGATCGCGACCGTCCTCGGGCGGCACCCGCGGGTCGCCGAGGCGGCCGTGGTGGCCCGCGAGGACCGGCCGGGCGACCAGCGGCTGGTCGCCTACGTGGTGCCCGTCCAGCAGCCCGCCGGAGCAGCCGCGCCCGGCCAGGAGCCCGCCGGAGCAGCCGGACTGGGCGCCGAGCTCAGGGCGTTCGCCGCCGAGCGGCTGCCGGAGTACATGGTCCCCGCCGCCGTGGTCGCGCTGCCCGCCCTGCCGCTCACCGCCAACGGCAAGCTCGACCGGCGCGCCCTGCCCGCCCCCGCGTACGCCGTCTCGGCCCGGGCCCCGCGCGGTCCGGAGGAGGAACTGCTCTGCGAGGTCTTCGCCGAGGTCCTGGGGCTGGAGCGGGTCGGCGCCGACGACGAGTTCTTCGCCCTCGGCGGGCACTCCCTGCTGGCCACCCGGATCGTCAACCGGGTCCGGGCCGAACTCGGCGCGGAACTGCAGGTCCGGGACCTCTTCGAGGCCCCCTCCCCGGCCCGCCTCGCCACCCGGCTGAAGGGCGCGGCCGCCGCGCCGCGCCGCGCCCCGCTCACCGCGGGACCCCGGCCGGCGGTGGTCCCGCTGTCGTACGCCCAGCAGCGGCTCTGGTTCGTCGAACGCCTGGGCGCCCCCGGCGGGCTGTACCACATCCCGATGGCCGTCCGGCTCTCCGGGCAGCTCGACACCGCCGCCCTGGCGGCCGCCCTCCAGGACGTGGTGGCCCGGCACGAGGCGCTGCGCACCGTCTTCCCGAGCCGCGCCGCCACCCCGGGCGCCCCCGACAGCGCCACCGCCCCTGACAGCGCCACCGCCCCCGGCGCGACCCCGGGCACCCCCGGCACCGACGAGGGCCCGGCCGAGCAGCGGGTGCTCGCCCCCGCCGAGGCCGCCGTCCCGCTCCCGCTGAGCCCGACCACCGAGACCGAGCTGCCCGCCGCGCTCGCCGCCGAGGCCGCCCGCCCCTTCGACCTGGAGACCGGGCTTCCGGTCCGGGCCCGGCTCTTCGCCCTCGGCCCGCAGGAGCACGTGCTGTCCCTGGTGCTGCACCACATCGCCGCGGACGGCTGGTCGCTCGCCCCGCTGACCCGTGACCTCACCGCCTGCTACCGGGCCCGCCGCGACGGCCACCGCGCCCAACTCCCGCCACTGCCCGTCCAGTACGCCGACTACGCGCTCTGGCAGCGCCGGCTGCTCGGCACCGAGGCCGACCCGGCGAGCGAGCTGTCCCGCCAACTGCGGTACTGGAAGGACCGGTTGCGCGATCTGCCGGAGGAGCTGGCGCTGCCCTTCGACCACCCGCGCGGCAGCCGGGCCGACCACCGCGGCGCGGCGCACCGCACCACCGTGCCGCCGCAGCTCACCGAAGGGCTCCGCCGCTCGGCCGCCGACTGGGCGGTCAGCCCCTTCATGCTGCTGCGCACCGCCCTCGCCGCCCTGCTCACCCGCCTCGGCGCGGGCACCGACATCCCGCTCGGCAGCCCGGTCGCCGGCCGCGCCGACGAACGGCTCGACGAGCTGGTCGGCATGTTCGTCAACACCCTGGTGCTGCGCACCGACACCTCCGGTGACCCGGGCCTGCGCGAACTCGCCGAGCGGGTGCGGGAGTCCGACCTGGCGGCGTACCAGCACCAGGACCTGCCGTTCGAGAAGCTGGTCGAGGTGCTCAACCCCGAGCGCTCGATGGCCCGGCACCCGCTGTTCCAGGTGGTGATCGGCCACCGGCAGGCCGCTCCGCCCGCGGCCGAGGACCCGCGGCTCGGCGTGTCCGAGCAGCCCGTCCCGGTCGGCACCGCCAAGTGGGACCTGTCCTTCCAGTTCACCGAGGGCCCGGACGGCGCCCTCGCCCTCACCGTCGAGTACCGCACCGACCTCTTCGAACCCGGCACCGCCCGCCGGATCACCGACGCCTACCTCCGGCTGCTCGCCGCCGGCCTCGCCGAACCCGCCACCCCGCTCTCCCGGTTGGACCTGATCGCCCCCGAGGAGCAGGCCGACCTGCTCGCCCGCGGCACCCACCGGCTCGGCACCCCGCACAGCACCCTCACCGCCCTGGTCGACCGCCGGATCGCGGCCGCCCCGGAGGCCGTCGCCCTGATCCACGCCGAGCCGTACGGCACCGCGCCGGGCGCCGCCGGGTCCGACACCCCCGGCCCGCTCCGCCGCACCACGTACGGCGAACTGGACGCCGAGGCCAACCGCCTGGCCCGGCTGCTGACCGCCCACGGCACCCGCAAGGGCGAACTGGTCGCCCTGCGGCTGGAGCGCGGCCCGGCCGTGGTGCGCGCCCTGCTGGCGATCGCCCGCGCCGGCGCGGCCTACCTGCCGATCGACCCGTCGTACCCGCCCGAGCGGGTCCGCGACATGCTCGCCGACAGCGGCGCCCGACTGCTGCTCACCCAGCAGTCCCTGGCCGGCTTCGAGCTCCCCGCCGGGGTGCACCCGCTGGTCCTGGACGCGCCGGCGACGCTCACCGCACTCGCCGCCCAGCCCGCGACGGCCCCGGCCGTCACCGTCCACCCCGACGACCTGCTCTACGTCATCTACACCTCCGGCTCCACCGGCAGGCCCAAGGGCGTCGCGGTCTCCCACCGCGCCGCCGTCCGCCTGGTGCTGGGACTGCCCGAGCTGGCACCCACCGCCGAGGACACCTTCCTCCACTTCGCGCCGGTCGCCTTCGACGCCTCCACCTTCGAGATCTGGGGCCCGCTCGCCCACGGCGCCCGGCTGGCGGTCCAGCCGCCCGGGCCGGCCGATCCGCAGGCCCTGGAGGAGTTCCTCACCCGGGCCGGGGTGAGCATCGCCTTCCTCACCACCCAGCTGGTCAACACCATCGCCGACACCCGCCCGCGCGCCCTGGCCCCGCTGCGCGCGCTGCTCACCGGCGGCGAGGCGCACTCCCGCGACCACCTGGACCGGCTGCGGGCCGCGCTGCCCGGCACCACCGTCTTCCACGTGTACGGCCCCACCGAGGTCACCACCTTCGCCACCGGCCAGGACCTCGGCCGCGCCGACGGCACCGTCCCGATCGGCCTGCCGATCGGCGACACCGGCGGGTACGTCCTGGACGAGGCGCTGCGCCCGGTGCCGCGCGGGGTGGTCGGCGAGCTGTACCTGTCCGGCGAGGGCCTGGCCAGGGGCTACCTCAACCGCCCCGGCCTGACCGCCGAGCGCTTCACCGCCGACCCGTACGGGCCGCCCGGCACCCGGATGTACCGCACCGGGGACCTGGTCCGTTGGGACCGGCACGGCCGGATCGAGTACGTCGCGCGCGCCGACCAGCAGGTCAAGATCCACGGCTACCGGATCGAACCGGGCGAGATCGAACGCCTGCTGGCCGCCCACCCCGCCGTCGCCCGGGCCGCCGTGCTGGCCCCCGCCGACGCCACCGGCCAGCGCCGGCTGGTCGCCTACCTGGTCCCCGCCGAGGGCCGGCCGGCGCCCGAACCGGCCGAGCTGCAACGCCACCTGGCCCGCTCGCTGCCGGGCTACATGGTCCCGGACGCCTTCGCCGTGCTGCCCGCGCTGCCGCTGAACGCCAACGGCAAGCTGGACGTCCGGGCGCTGCCCGCCCCCGCCCCGGCGGCCCGCACCCGGCGGGCGCCCAGGACCGAGCCGGAGCGGCTGCTCTGCGCGGCCGTGCAGGAGGTGCTGGGGGTGGAGCGGGTCGGCCCGGACGACTCCTTCTTCGCCCTCGGCGGGGACAGCCTCAAGGCCATCCGCCTCGTCAACGCGGCCACCCGGGCCGGCCTGCCGCTCAGCCTCGGCGCGGTCTTCGAGCACCGCACCGTGGAGGCGCTGGCCGCCGCCTCCGGCCCGGCGGACGGGCCGGGTCTCGACCCGTTCGCCGCCGTCCTGCCGATCCGCCCCACCGGCAGCCGCCCCCCGCTGTTCTGCGTGCACGGCGGCCTCGGCTTCGCACTGCCGTTCGCCGCACTCGCCGAGCACCTCGACCCCGAGCAGCCGGTGTACGGCCTCCAGGCCGACGGCCTCGCGGACGACGGCCCGCTGCCCGGCGGCCTCGGCGAGGTGGCCGAGGAGTACCTCGCGCGGATCCGGGCGATCCAGCCGCACGGCCCGTACCACCTGCTCGGCTGGTCCTACGGCGGGGTCGTCGCGCACGAGATGGCGGTGCGGCTGACCGCCGCCGGCGAGCGGGTGGCCCTGCTGGCCAACCTGGACGCCTACCCCGACGACGCGCGCGGCGTGCGGCCGAGCGACGCGGAGTTCCTCGCCGACTTCCTGGCCGAGGCCGGCGCCGACACGGGCGCCGGTGCCGGAGCGGTCGCCGGCGCCGACACGGCCGCCGGTGCCGGACCGGTTCCCGGTAGCGAACCCGCATCGGACGCCGGTGGAGAAGCGCCGGGGCAGCTCACCCCGCAGAGCGTCGCCGCCCGCCTCGCGCGCGCCGGAGGACCGCTCGCCGGCCTCCGACCGGCCGTGCTGGAACGGCTGCTGGCGGTCATGCGGAACAACCTGGAGCTGTTCCAGCGGTTCACCCCGAACCGCCTCGACGGCTGCCCGATGACGCTGTTCGTCGCGGCCGGCGGCCCCCGCCGGCTCACCGCGGAGGAACGCGCGCTCAAGCTCAAGAGCTGGGCGCCGTACGTCGGTTCCGCCGTCCACGCGTACGACGTGGACAGCGGGCACCAGCAGATGCTGCGACCCGCACCGGCCGCCGCGATCGGCGCCGTCCTCGACCAGCTGCTCGACACCCCACCGATCACCAGTCCTGACGACCTCTGGAGCTGACCACCATGGCGAACCCCTTCGACCGCGAAGACGGCACCTTCCTGGTCCTCGTCAACGACGAGGGACAGCACTCCCTCTGGCCGTCCTTCGCCGCCGTCCCGGCCGGCTGGACGGTCACCCTGGACGCCACCGACCGCGCCACCGCCGTCGCCCACGTCGAGGCCCACTGGACGGACATGCGCCCGCTCAGCCTCCAGCAGCAGGGCTGAGCACCCGGGGGCAGCTGTCCGCCGGGCCCGGAGACCCGCGCCGGGCGGCCCGCTCGACCAGCCGGCTCGAACAGCCCCCGCTCGACCAGCCCGCCCAACGGCCGCCCGCCGGGAATTCCCGTAATCCCCGCCGCCCGGCCCTCCAGACGCCGCCCGCCGTACCCGTGGAGCCCCCGTCCACCGGTACGGCGGGCGGTCGCTTTCGCTCCCGCGGCACCGTCCCACCAGGCCCGGGGCGCCGCGCTCCCGGCCCGCCACCGCCCCCGGACTCCCGTCAGTGAGCGGTCAGTTGGACGTCATCGACCCGTCATCGCCGCTGATTAGTTTTCTCGCCGGAAGCAAATTCCGGGCATCTGGAAAACGGAGGAAACCCCATGACGACGGTTGCGCCGGAGCGCCTCGCCCGAATCCGCGAAATCATCGCCGAGAACATCGACGTGCACACCGAGTTCTCCGACACGGCCTTGTTCGTCGACGAGCTGGGCGCCGACTCGCTCAAGCTCATCGACGTGCTGAGCGCGCTGGAGATGGAGTACTCCATCGTCATCGACATGAACGAGCTCCCGAAGATGGTGAACGTGGAGACCACCTACCAGGTGACCGCGGCCGCCGCCGGCTGGTGACCCGAGGACCCGCGACACCACCGCCGCACACCGCCTAAGGAGTCCCATGTCCACCGCACAGTCACCAGCGGCCCCCCGGTCCGGCACGCCGGCCGGGCGCCGGCGGGTCGTCCTCACCGGCCTCGGGGCGATCTCCAGCATCGGCACGGGCCTCGAGGAGTACACCGCGGGGCTGCGGGCCGGCCGCTCCGGCGCGCGGCCGATCACCCGCTTCGACAGCGAGGGCTTCGGCCAGAACATCGCCTGCGAGGTCCCCGACTTCGAGCCGGAGCGCTGGATCCACCGCGTCCCGCTCGACGACATGGGCCGGGCCGGGCAGTTCGCGGTCGCAGCGGCCCGGATGGCGGTGGACGACGCCGGGCTCACCGAGGCGGACCTCGGCGAGCGCCAGGCCGTGATCAGCGTCGGCACCACCGACGGCGAGTCGCACGACATCGGCCTGCTGGTGGAGCAGGAACTCGCCGCCGGCACTCCGGAGGCGATGGACCCGGTGCTGTCCCGCCGGATCAACGCCGGACGGCTGAGCACCGTGATCGCCCGCGAGCTGCGGATGCCGAACGTGGAGCCGACCACCATCACCACCGCCTGCGCGGCGGGCAACTACTCGATCGGCTACGGCCTGGACGCGATCCGCTCCGGCGAGGTGGACATCGCGCTGTGCGGCGGCGCCGACGCCGTCTGCCGCAAGGCGTTCGCCCTGTTCAAGCGCTTCGGCGCACTCACCCCGGACGTGGTCCGCCCGTTCGACCGGGACCGCCAGGGCATCCTCACCGGCGAGGGCGCGGGCATCCTCGTGCTGGAGAGCCTGGAATCCGCCCTCGCCCGCGGCGCGCACATCTACGCCGAGGTGCTGGGCTACGGCCTCAGCTGCGACGCCGCCCACGCGACCGCGCCCAACCGGGACGGCATCGCCCGCGGCATCCGGCTCGCCCTGGAGGACGCCGGGGTCGAGCGCGACGAGGTCGACTTCATCTCCGCGCACGGCACCGGCACCAAGGCCAACGACAAGACCGAGTCCGCCGCGATCCTGGACGTGTACGGCGACGCCCCGCCGCGCACCGTCGCCGTGAAGTCGATGCTCGGCCACTCGATGGGCGCCGCCAGCGCGCTGGCCGCGATCGCCTGCAGCATCGCCATCGAGCACCAGTTCATCCCGCCGACCATCAACCACCGGGAGACCGACCCGGACTGCCCGCTGGACGTCGTGCCCAACCAGGCCATCGACGCCGAGGTCCGGATCGTGGAGAACAACTCCAGCGCCTTCGCCGGCAACAACGCCATCCTGATCCTGGGCACGTACGGAGAGCGAGTCTGACGATGACGAGACCCCTGAAGAGCTCCCCGGCCGACCGGGCCGCCCTGCCGCCCGACACCCTCGTCATCACCGGCTGGTCGGCCGTCTCGCCGTACGGCCTGACCGGCCGGGCCTTCGCCGCCGGCGTGCGCTCCGGCGCCAAGACCGCCGTCGCGCCGGGCGACGCGTTCGGCCCGCTGCCCTCGCCGGAGGCCTGCGTGGTGCCCGGCTTCGACATCAAGGGCCTGCTCGGCCCGGTCGGCACCGCCAAGATGGACCGGCTCACGGCACTCACCCTGGTCGCCTCCGACGACCTGCTGCAGGACGCCGAGGGCAACCGGTCGGTGCCGACCGACGGCCGCACCGGCGTGGTCCTCGGCATCTCGATGGGCAGCCTGGAGAACGTCACCAACTTCCTCAAGCAGTCGTACACCAACGCGCTGCCCTTCCACGTCGACGCCGGCCGGATCCCGTTCGGCAGCCTCAACCACGCCGCCGGCGCCACCGCGATCCGGCACGGGCTCACCGGCCCCAACACCACCGTCGCGGGCGGGCGGGTCAGCGGACTGCTCGCCCTCAACTACGCCCGCCGGCTGATGGGCCAGGGCCGCGCCACCAAGTACCTGGTCGGCTCGGCCGAGGAGTTCTCCGCCGCGCACGCCTGGATCGAGCACGCCGCCGTCGCGCCCGGGGACCCGGCGCCGCTGCTCGGCGAGGGCTGCGGCCTCCTCGTGGTCGAGCACGCGGGCACCGCCCACCGCCCGGCGCTCGCCGCCGTCCTGGCCGTCGAGACCCGGGTCGACGTCGACGACGACCCGGCGGCGGCCGTCACCGCCTGCGTACGGCGTGCGCTGGCCCGGGCCGGTGCCACCGCCGAGGAGGTGTGGGCCGCCGTTCCCAGCGCCGCGCCCACCGCGGCCGGCCGCGCCGAGCACGAGGCGCTCGCCGCGCTGCTGCCCGCCGAGGCGCTCACCCGGGTGCCGTCCATGGAACTGCTCGGCGACACCGGCGCGGCCGCCGCCACCTTCCAGATCCAGGCGCTGCTCAGCGTCGCCGGGGCCGAGCCGGCCGCGGCGGGCCGCACCGCCCTGGTCACCGCCGTGGACCGGGACGGCGCGGTGGGCTGCGCCGTGCTGCGGCTGCTGGACCCGGCCGACGAGAACCGGCCCGCGACCGAGCCGGGCGCGACGGACCCGAGCGGAAGCGACGCGGACGGGACCGACCCGGACGGAGGGGCCGCGTGATCGCCCTGGTCAGCGGCGGCTCCCGGGGGATCGGCCGGGCCATCGTGCTGCGGCTCGCCCAGGACGGCTACGACGTCGCCTTCTGCTACCACTCCAACGCCGGGGCCGCCGAGCAACTCGTCAAGGAGGCGGGCGAGTTCGGCACCCGGATCAGCGCCACCCGGTGCGACGTGGCGAACGCCGCCGAGGTCCGCGACTGGTTCGCCCGCACCGAGCGCGACCTCGGCCCGGTCGACGCCGCGGTCACCTCGGCCGGCATCACCCGGGACCGCCCGGTGATCCTGATGCCCGAGCAGGACTGGGAGCAGGTGCTGCGCACCAACCTGGACGGCGTCTACCACGTCTGCCGGGCCGCCGCCTTCGCGATGAGCAAGCGCCGCCGCGGCTCGATCGTCAACCTGTCCTCGGTGTCGGGCATCTACGGCAACCTCGGCCAGGCCAACTACGCCGCCTCCAAGGCCGGGATCATCGGCTTCACCAAGTCCCTGGCCAAGGAGTGCGGCCCGCGCGGAGTGCGCGCCAACGTGGTCGCGCCCGGCCTGATCGCCACCGACATGGTCGGCGACATGTCCGACGCGGCGGTGGAGCGGATGCTGAAGAACGTCGCCCTCGGCCGGGCCGGGCAGCCCGAGGAGGTGGCCGACCTGGTCTCCTTCCTGCTCTCCGAGCGGGCCTCGTACATCAGCGGCTCGGTCTTCGAGATCCACGGCGGCGGCACCTTCTGATGGAAGCGGCGCGAACGGGGGAGCGGATGGGAGCGCGGATGCGGCAGGGCGCGGGCCGGGAAGGCGCCGGCAGAGAAGGCACCGGCGCAGGGACGGGCGGAGGGACGGGCGCCACCGGCGCGGACGGCAGGGACCACCAGGACGGGGCCGTCGCCCGCCACTACGACGCGATCGTCGTCGGCAGCGGCCTGGGCGGCCTGGTCAGCGCCGGCTACCTGGCCGCCGACGGCCGCCGCGTCCTCGTCCTCGAACAGCACGACATCGCGGGCGGCAACGCCCACGTCTTCCGCCGGCGCCGCAAGTACGAGTTCGACGTGGGCACCCACTACGTCGGCGACTGCGGCGAGGGCGGCCTCTTCCCGTCCCTGCTGGCCGGCCTCGGCGTCCGCGACCGGGTCACCTTCCGGCCGATGGACAACGAGCACGGCTTCGACCGGATCATCACCCCCACCGCCACCCTGGACGTGCCCGCCGACTGGGCGGCCTACCGCGAGCGGCTCCACCAGGCGCTGCCCGAGGAGGCCGAGCGGGTCGACCGGTTCCTCGACCTCGCCCGCGCGGTGGCCGGCGCCACCCGGGACGGCCTGCACGGCACCTCCATGGTCGAGCTGTTCCGGCGCTCCCCGCACACCATGCGCTGGACCCGCCGCACCCTCGGCCAGGCGCTGGACCACTGCGAACTCTCGCCCAGGGCCCGCACCCTGGTCGCCGCCCAGGCCGGCAACTACGGCACCATGCCGGACGGCATCACCCTCGCCGAGCACGCCGCCATGCTCGACCACTACCTGCGCGGCGCCTACTACCCCGAGGGCGGCGGACAGGTCCTGGTGGCCGCCCTGGTCGAGGCCCTGGAGTCGTACGGCGGCGAGCTGCGCACCCGCCGCGAGGTGCGCCGCATCCTGATCGAGCACGGCCGCGCCACCGGTGTCGAACTCACCGACGGCACCCGGATCTCCGCCCCGCTGGTGATCTCCAACGCCGACTACCGCCGCACCGTGCTCGACCTGTGCGGCGGCGAGCCGGCCTTCCCGCCCGAGGTGGTCGCCCGGACCCGCGCCGCCACCATGCGCGGCGCCGTCGTCTCGGTGTACGTCGCCCTGGACACCGAAGTGCCGGGCCTGCCGAACGCCAACATCTGGTGGCACGACAGCGACGACATGGAGGCCGCCCACGCCGCCGTGCGGGAGCGCTGGGAGCGCGACGGCACCTTCGACTCGGTGCCGCAGCTGACCTTCTCCTTCGCCTCGCTCAAGGACCCGGGCGCCACCGCGGTCTGCCCGCCCGGCCACAGCAACTTCCAGCTGATGACCGGCTGCCCTCCCGGCTACGGCTTCTGGGGCGTGCCCGCCGGCCCGGTGGCCGGCGAGCCCTACCGCCGCAACCCCGCCTACCTCGACCGCAAGCGCCGGATCACCGAGCTGATGCTGACCACCGCCGAGAAGGTGATCGGCCCGTTCCGGGACCGCGTCACCCACCTGGAGACCGCCACCCCGCTCAGCCACGAGCGCTACATCCGGGGCACCGGCGGCACCCCCTACGGCATGGCCGACTGGGGCGGCGTCGGCCAGCGCCCGGACGTCCGCACCGAGGTGGAGGGCCTCTACGTGGTCGGCCAGAGCGTCCGCTACGGCAGCGGCCTCGGGGCCGTCGCCACCAGCGGGATGGCCGCCGCCGGACAGATCCTGGGCCGCCCGCTGCTGCCCGAGGTGCTCGGCGGCACGGTGCTCGGCGACCCCTCCCGGCTGCCCGAGCGCGGCCCGGACTGGGACCCGCTGGTGGCCTCCCGCGGCCGGGCCCGCCACCACGCCAAGGGCCTCGCCCGCATCGGCTGAGCCGGACGCGCCGCACGCGCGCAGCCGGATCCCTTCACCCCACCAGGAGCAGTGTTCCCATGACCCAGGTACCCACCTTCGCCGTGGTCTCCGGCGCCCAGGTGCACGAAGCCCTCCACGGGCACGAGGACGAGGTCGTCGCCGTGGTCGAGGCCGCGTACCGGCTGCACGGCGAAGGACGGACGGTCAACCCCGACTCGTACTTCCTGCGCTTCCCGGACCGCCCGTCCGACCGGATCATCGCCCTGCCCGCCTCCGTCCAGGGCGAGGTCGGGGTGCACGGCATCAAGTGGATCTCCAGCTTCCCGGGAAACGTCGCGGCCGGCCTGCCGCGCGCCTCGGCCGTCCTGATCCTCAACGACGCCGAGACCGGCTACCCCCTCGCCTGCCTGGAGTCGTCGATCATCAGCGCGGCCCGCACCGCCGCCTCGGCCGCCCTCGCCGCGGCCCGGCTGGCCGACGCCCGCGGCGAACGCCCGCGCCGGGTCGGCTTCTTCGGAGTCGGGCTGATCGCCCGCTACATCCACACCTACCTGGCCGCGAACGGCTTCGACTTCACCGAGGCCGGCATCCACGACCTCTCCCCCGAGCACGCCCGGGGCTTCGCCGACTACCTGCGCCGCGCCGAGGGCGAGGAGTTGGCGATCACCGTCCACGACAAGCCCGAGGACCTGGTCCGCGGCAGCGACCTGATCGTCTTCGCCACCGTCGCCGGCGAGCCGCACGTCACCGACCCCGACTGGTTCGCCCACCACCCGCTGGTGCTGCACGTCTCGCTGCGCGACCTCTCCCCCGAGATCGTCCTCGACTCCTGGAACGTGGTCGACGACGTCGAGCACTGCATGAAGGCCGCCACCTCCCCGCACCTGGCCGAACAGCTGGTCGGTCACCGGGAGTTCGTGGCCGGCACGCTCTACGACGTGCTCACCGGCGCGATCACCCCGCCCGCCGACCGCCCGGTGGTGTTCTCCCCGTTCGGCCTCGGAGTGCTCGACCTGGCCGTCGCCAAGCACGTCCACGACCGGGTCCGGGCCGCCGGGCAGCTGCACACCGTGCCCGACTTCTTCCACGAGCTCAAGCGCTACGGCTGAGCCGCCCCGCCGAGCCCCCACCGAGCCCGCCGGACGCCCGCCCCCGCCAGCCGGGGCGGGCGTCCGCCCGTGCGCGTCCCTGTCCACCGCACGTCAGTGCAGCGTCAGTCGGGTGTCAGCCTCCCGGACGGAGAATCACCGCATGAGATCCTTTGCCAGCCTCGCCGAGTTCGCCGGGGCGACCGGGGAACACCTCGGATACAGCCAGTGGCTGGAGGTCACCCAGCACAGCGTGGACGAGTTCGCCCGCGCCACCGGCGACCTCCAGTGGATCCACGTGGACCCGGACCTCGCGGCCGCCGGCCCGTTCGGCGGGACCATCGCCCACGGCTACCTGACGCTCGGTCTGCTGCCCGCGATGATGCGCGCGATCTTCGAGATCAGGGACGTCACCATGGGCGTCAACTTCGGTCTGGACAAGGTGCGTTTCCCGCACCCGGTCCGGGTCGGCGCCCGGGTCCGCGGCGGCGCCAAGGTCACCGGCGTCCGCGAGACCCCGGCGGGACACCTGGCCGCCGTCCGGATGACCGTCGAGATCGAGGGCGAACCGCGGGCCGCCTGCGTGGCGGACACCCTGTCGCTGTTCGTCGCCGGCGGGGAGACGCTCGAACGGCCCGGTCCGACGGCCCGCGAGAGCGCCAAGCAGGCGGCCCAAGAGGGGACTTAGTACTACCGCCATCCCCACCCCGCCTTCGCCACAATGGTCACCCGGCCACCACGGCCGGAGCAGCGAAGGCACCAGAGAGGAGCGTGTCCATGGACCGCACGATGCAGCTCGGGGGAAGCCCCGCACCGGCCGAGATCAGGGGTTTCTCGGCCTCCGCCGGACTCACCGGGCTGCGACGGGCACTGGCCCTCTGCTGGATGTCCGCCGCCGCCTTCGGCCGCAGCCTCGCCGTCACCACCGCGATCTCCCTGATCGGCCCCGGCCTCGGGCTGGTACCGCGGGCCATGGAGCGGGTGCGCGCCCTGGCGGCCCGTCAGCGCGGCCTGGCCGAGGCCTGGTCGGGCGTACGGATCCCGGGCCCGCCCGGGCCCCTGCCGCCCGCGCCCGAAGGCGCCTCGGGGGCGATCGCCCGCTACCGCTGGATCATGAGCGACCCGCAGACCAAGCGGGAGTTCGCCTGGGTCCTCACCGACCCGATCGCCGGCGGCTTCCTCGCCTTCATGCCGATCGCGCTGGTGCTCAGCGGCCTCTGGGGCATCTTCCTGGCCTTCTTCGGCGTCCCGCTGTCCACCGAGTGGGACGGCCTCTGGTACCAGTTCATCCCGATCGACGGCCAGGCCACCGCCGTGCTCGCCGGCGTGCTCGGCGTCCTCCAACTCCCCCTGGCGCTCTGGATGGCGCCGCGCGCCGTCCGCAAGCACGCGCTGTACACCCGGTCGATGCTCGCCCCGAGCGAGCAGGAGCTGATGGCCAGCCGGATCGAGCACCTCACCACCACCCGCAGCACCGCGGTGGACACCCAGATGGCCGAGATCCGCCGGATCGAACGCGACCTGCACGACGGCGCCCAGGCCCGCCTGGTCGCGATGGGCATGACCCTCGACGCCGCCGAACACCTCCTGGAGACCAACCCGGACGCCGTCCGCGCCCTGCTGATCGAGGCCCGCGAATCCTCCTCCAAGGCGCTGGAGGAGATCCGCAACCTGGTCCGCGGCATCCACCCGCCGGTCCTCGCCGACCGCGGACTCGCCGACGCGGTACGGGCTCTGGCGATGGTCTGCCCGGTCCCCACCGAGGTCGCGGTGGACCTCCCCGGCCGCCCCGAGATGCCCGTCGAGTCCGCCGCCTACTTCGCCATCTCGGAGATCCTCGCCAACGTCGCCAAGCACTCCCACGCCGACCGCGCCTGGATCGACATTCGCTACGATCACGGCATGCTGCGCATCACCGTCACGGACACCGGCCGCGGCGGCGCGGACGCCTCCCGGGGCACCGGACTGCGCGGCATCGAGCGGCGGCTCGCCACCTTCGACGGCGTCCTCGCCGTCAGCAGCCCCGTCAACGGCCCGACGATGGTCACCATGGAGCTCCCGTGCGCATTGTCCTCGCCGAAGACCACTTCCTCCTGAGGGACGGCCTGATCCGCCTCCTCCAGGCCTACGGCCACGAGGTGGCGGCCGCCGTCGACAACGGCGCCGACCTCCTCCGCGCCCTCACCGAACAGCAGCCGGACGTCGCCATCGTCGACGTCCGGCTGCCACCCAACTTCACCGACGAGGGCCTGCGGGCCGTCCTCACCGCCCGCCGCACCATGCCCGACCTCCCGGTCCTGCTGCTCTCCCAGTACGTCGAGCCCCTGTACGCCCGCGAACTCCTCGCCAGCGGCGGCCGCGGCGTCGGCTACATGCTCAAGGACCGCGTCACCAACGGCTCCCAGTTCCTCGACTCGATCCGCCGCGTCGCCGACGGCGGCACCGCCATGGACCCGGAGGTCATCTCCCAACTCCTGGTCCGCAAGGAGCGCGACGAGTCGATCGCCGCCCTCTCCGACCGCGAACGCGAAGTCCTCGAATGGCTCGCCCAGGGCCGCTCCAACGCCGGCATCGCCCAGGGCCTCTTCATCACCGAGAAGGCCGTCGCCAAGCACATCAGCAACATCTTCACCAAGCTCAACCTGCACCCCGCCGACGCCGACAACCGCCGCGTCCTCGCCGTCCTCGCCTACCTCGACCAGTGATCCGGCAGGTCGGACAGGTCGGCCAGCTGACTCCACAACCCGCGCTCCACCGCCGACATTCCGACACCCGGCACCACCCGCTCCGGATGCCCCACCCCCGGCCCGCACAGCCCCCCGGCCTCGGCCGCCGCCTCCGCCGCCCTCAGCGCCCCCACCACGTGCACCTCCCCGAGCGCCACGAAACCCGCGCCCAGCCGCCCCCACCACCGGCCGACCCGCCCCCGCCACACCCCGCTCGCCATTCCCCCAGCCTGCCCACGCCCCCTCGAGCGGCCCTCGATCCGCCGGGCCGGCGCCCCTCAGGAGTCGCGCCGGTCGGCTCCTGCGGTCGGGAAGGCCTCGCCGGTCATGCCGGCGGTGAGGGTGGTGCCGTCGGCCGGGTCGTTGTCAAGACGACCTACGTCCGCTGAACACGGCTGAGTCGGGGGCGGGCGGTAAGCCGGTGCACCACCGGCCGCCTGCACGGCAGCTGCTGGGATGTGCGGCATGGTACGGCAGCCCGGGGCACCGAGCCGTCCGATTCGGTCGTGCCGACCGAGCGCGCTCGGCCATCCGGCACAATGGTGCGCATGACCAGCGCCGACGACCCGCCTGCGAGCCCGCCGGTGGGCGACACCGGCCGCGGTGACGGGCCGTACCAGCCTTTCGCTCACCTCACCACCGAGCACTGCGCCCTCTACCGCCAGGTGATGGGAGTGTTCGTCCGGGCCAAGCAGGAGTTCACCGTCCACCTGCGCCCGGAGGACGTGCATCTGGGGCTGCCGCCGGAAGCACGTCCGCCGCTCGAGGGGGTCGCGACCGCGCTGGAGCGGCTCGCCCGGTGGGGCAATCTGCGGGCCGACCCGGACACCAGCCGGGTCACCGCGCTGGAGGACTTCTACCGCGCCCGCCACATCTACCAGCTGACCCGCGCGGGCGAGGCCGCCGAGGAGGCGCTGGCCGCGTACGACGAGGCGCTCGGCCGGCGCGGTGAGCTGCAGGCGGTGGCGCTGGCGGACATCACGGTGCAGCTGCGGGCGCTGCTGGCGCTGGCCGGGCAGCCCGGACCCGACCCGGCCGTGGTGCACCTGTCGCTGCTGGCGCTGGTGGACCGCTTCTCGGGCCTGGCGGAGAACGCGCGGGCGTTCATGAACTCGCTGCAACGGACGGTCGACCTGCACGAGGCCGAGGTCGAGGTGTTCCTCGCCTACAAACAACGGCTGATCGAGTACCTGGAGCGGTTCATCGAGGACCTGGTCACCCGGGGAGCCGAGATCGCCGGTCTGCTGACGGACTTGGGCACGGCCGGGGCGGGTCCGGTCGGGCCGCTGCTGCGGCTGGCCGCCGAGCGCGAGTCCTCCGACGCGGCCCCGGACGCCACCGCCGAAGCCCGGGCCGCCGCCGAGCGCCGCTGGGACGGGCGCTGGGAGGGCCTGCGGGCGTGGTTCCTGAGCGTGCCGGGGCGCAACTCCCAGGCGAAGCTCCTGCGTTCGGCCGCCCGCCAGGCGATTCCCCAGCTGCTCGCCGTCGTCCAGGCGTTGAACGAACGCCGGGCCGGCCGGTCGGACCGCTCGGCCGACTTCCGGGAGCTGGCCCGCTGGTTCGCCGAGGCGCCCGACGACGAGTCCCGCCACCGGCTGTGGCGATCCGCGTTCGGGCTCTACTCGGCGCGT
Organism: Kitasatospora sp. NPDC001539; assembly: GCF_040298565.1. Lineage (NCBI taxonomy): Bacteria > Bacillati > Actinomycetota > Actinomycetes > Kitasatosporales > Streptomycetaceae > Kitasatospora > Kitasatospora sp. NPDC001539. Next base: position 19,649 of record NZ_JBEPAK010000078.1, read on the forward strand.
CATCTGACCATCGACCAGGAGGCGTTGGCCGAACGGGACGCCGAACCGGTGCCGCCCTCCGCATCCTGGTACGAGGCACCGGGCGTGCGGATCAGCCCGCAGCTGCGCCGAACCGGTTCGTACGAGCGGCGCGGCCGGAACAGGGCGGTGCAGGACCGTGCCGAGGCCAAGGCATACCTGGCCGAGCTGGCACGCAAGCAGGCCGATCAGGCCGCCGCTGCTCGCGCCCGGCTGGCCACCCGGGGAGAGGTCCGGTTGAGCGACCTCGACGAGTTGGATCGGGATTCCTTCCGGCTGTTCCTGCAGTTGCTCGGGGACGCCCTGGCGAAGTGGCGGCCGGGTACGGAGTCGGTGTCCACCACCACCAACGACGGGACGATGGAGATCAGGTTGACCAGCTTCCCGGGCGGCGGGATCGCCGAGGTGCACACCCTCGACGGCGTCCTTCGGGGTCCCGAGCACCTGGTGGAGATCATCGACCTCACCACCGAACGCGCGGGAGCAAGCCGTGAGTGACAACCGCCTGGGCGACGTCCTCGCCGCGCAGCGGGCGGAGGAGTTCCGCCGGGCCGCGCGGGCACTGCTGCGCCGACCGCTGCTGCGCGCGGGCGGTCCCCACTCCGAGGACTTCCGCCTGGTCCGACAGCACGCGGCCGAACTGCGCACCTGGTTCGAGCGGAACACCGGCTGGGCCCTGCTGGTGGACTCCGAGGTGGCCCGGCTGCGCCGCATTCCGGGTCAGGACGGCGATCCGACCCATCCGGCACGGGACCAGCGCACCGGGCTCCCGTTCTCCCGGCGGCGCTACGTCCTGGTCTGCCTGTGCCTGGCGGTGCTGGAGCGTGCCGAGCACCAGATCGCACTGGGCCGGCTGGCCGAGCAGGTGGTCCTCGCGGCGGCGGACCCGGCGCTGGAGAGTGCCGGAATCGACTTCACCCTCTCCGACCGCGAGCAGCGCACCGACCTGGTGGCGGTGGTCCGGCTGCTGCTGGAGTGGGGCGTGCTGGCCAAGGTCGCCGGCGACGAGGACGCGTTCCTCAAGTCGGCCGGTGACGCCCTGTACGACGTGGACCGCCGGGTGCTGGCCGGACTGCTGGTGTCCCGGCGCGGCCCGAGCACCGTACGCGCCGACGGCTTCGCGGAGCGGCTGGCCGAACTCAACGCCGAGGTGCTGCCGGACAGCGACGAGCTGCGCAACCGGGCGCTGCGGCACACGCTGACCCGGCGGCTGCTGGACGATCCGGTGCTGTACGCCGGCGGTCTGTCGGAGGCCGAGATCGCCTACCTCACCTCCCAGCGCGGTGCGTTGACCCGCCGGATCAGCGACCTCACCGGGCTGGTCCCGGAGGTGCGGTCCGAGGGCATCGCCATGGTGGACCCGGACGACGACCTGACGGATCTCCGGATGCCGGAGCAGGGCACCGACGGCCATGTGGCACTCCTCCTCGCCGAGTACCTGGCCGGGAAGGGCGGTACCGTCCCGCTCGCCGAACTGCACCGCCAGGTGGCGGGCTGGGCGCTGGAGCACGCCGGGTTCTGGCGGCGCAGCGCCACCGTACCCGGCGCCGAGGCCGAGCTGACCGAGCAGGCCGTCGAACGACTGGTCGCGCTCGGCTTGCTGGAGCGCGCGGCCACCGCGGACGGCAGCCCCGCCGTCCGTGCCCGCCCGGCACTGGACCGCTACCGGGTCGGCGAGACAATCTTGCTGGAGCCCGGCCAGAGCGCTCCCCGGAGGAGCACCCAGACGTCCGCGAAGAGCACGAAGGGCAAGAGGACCCGATGAACCCGACTGTCGCGCTGCCGTCCCCCGGCCGCACCCGCTGGCAGCCGCTGCGGGTCGGCCTGGTCGACCTCTTCTACTACGACGTCGAGGAGTTCCATTTCCGCGACGGCCGCCTGCTGTTCCGCGGCAACAACGGCACCGGCAAGTCCAAGGTGCTCGCCCTGACCCTGCCCTTCCTGCTGGACGGCGACCTCTCCCCGCACCGGGTCGAGCCTGACGCCGACCCGAAGAAGCGTATGGAGTGGAACCTCCTCCTCGGCGGCGAGCACCCGCACCCCGAACGGCTCGGCTATACCTGGATCGAGCTCGGCCGCCTGGACGAGGACGGCACCGCGCACTACACCACCCTGGGCTGCGGTCTCAAGGCCGTCAGCGGCCGTGGTATCGCCCGGCACTGGTACTTCGTCACCGACCGGCGGATCGGCTCCGAGCTGCGGCTGCTGGACTCCACCGGCGCAGCGATCACCCGCGACCGGCTGGCCGAGGCGCTGGACGGGCGCGGCCTGGTGTACGACTCGGCGCGGGCGTACCGCCGAGCGGTGGACGAAGCTTTGTTCGGCCTCGGCGAACAGCGCTACGCGGCCCTGGTCGACCTGCTGGTCCAGCTGCGCCAACCGCAACTGTCCAAGCGGCCCAGCGAGAAGGCGCTCTCCCAGGCGCTCACCGAGTCGCTGCCGCCGATGGACCAGGCCGTGATCGCGGACGTAGCCGAGGCGTTCCGCTCCCTGGACGAGGAGAAGGAGCAGCTGGCGGTCATGGTGGCCGCTGAGCGCGCCGCCACCGGCTTCCTGGAGCACTACCGCCGGTACGCCCGGGTAGCCGCCCGGCGCAAGGCCCGCGCGCCCCGGGCCCAGCACTCCCGCTACGAGGCGCTTCGCACCGAACTGAACACCGCCGAACAGGACTTCGAGGCGGCAGGGTTGGCATTGGAGGCGGCCGAGGCCCGACTGGCGGAGCTGGACCAGCTGCGCTCCGGCCTGCGGGCCCGGGACGAGGCGCTGCGGGCCGGCCCGGAGATGCGCAGCGCCCGCGAGCTGGAGCAGGCCGCCGACCTCGCCGGACGCACCGCCCGGGACGCCGAACGCGCGGAGGCGGACCGCACCCGCGCCGAGGACGAGCTGACCCGGTACGCCACTCGGCTCGGCGCGGCGCGCTCGCGCGCCGAAGCCGCCGACCGGGCACAGGACGCCGCCCTGGCCAGGGCCGGAGAGGCGGCCGCGTCCGCCGGAGTGGAGCGGGAGCACACCGACCGGGTCAGCCTCCCGCTCGCAGCGGGGGATCCGCCCGAGGCCGCGCAGCGGAGCTGCGCCGAGTTCACCGACCGGCGGCTGCGCTCGGTCGTCCTGGTCGAGGAGCAGCTGGCCGCAGCCCAGGACGCGCTACGTGAACTTGACCGGAACCGGCGGCAGTTGGCGGATGCCGACGAGGACCTGACCCGCCGGGCCGACCTGCGGACCGAGGCCGAGGAGAACGCCGCGCAGGCAGGCCGGGACTACCTCTCAGCCGTGCGCGCCCACTTCACCTCCTGCACGCTGCTCCGCCCCGCCGACCCCGAGGGCATGCTCGACGAACTCGCCCAGTGGGTCGAGACGCTGAACGGCTCCGACCCCTCCCGTATGGCGGCGCAGCTGACCGCCTCCTCGGTCGGCGCCGAACTCGCCTCCCGGCAGGCTGCACTGGAGCTCCAGCAGCGGGATCTCGACAGCTGCGCGGAAGAACTGCGCACCGAGCTCGTGGAGTTGAGCTCCGGCGGCCAGCGAGGTCCGCAGACGCCGCGCACCCGCTCCCCCGAGGCCCGCCAGGACCGCCCGGGCGCGCCGCTCTGGCGCCTGGTCGACTTCACGGATCACCTGCCGGACCACCGGACCGCTGGGCTGGAAGCCGCCCTGGAGGCGTCCGGCCTGCTCGACGCCTGGGTCGGCCCGGACGGCTCACTGGCCGCCGCCGATACCTGGGACACCCTGCTGACCGCCGGCCCGCCGGTGGACGGGCGCTCGCTGGCCAGCGTCCTGCGCCCGGCGGTCGACCGCGCCGACCCGGCCGCCGCCGCCCTGCCGGACGAACTGGTCTCGCGGCTGCTGAGCGGGATCGGCCTGCTCGACGTGGACGACGATCTCCCGGACACCGGCAGCTGGGTGGGCCTGGACGGCCGCTTCCGCCTCGGAGCACTCACCGGCGCCTGGTCCAAGCCGACCGCCGAGTACCTGGGCGAGAGCACGCGCGAACAGGCCAGGCGCGTCCGGATCGCCGCCGTCAACGCCGAACTCGACCACCTCGCAGGGCGGCTGCAGGACCTGGCGGACCGGTCCGAGAGCCTGGCGGCCGACGCACGCACCCTCGCGGCGGAGCAGGCCGCGCTGCCGGACGACTCCGCCCTGCGGGCCGCCCAGGCCGGGGTCGCGGCGGCCCAGCAGGAGCACACCCGGGCCGCCGAGCGCCGCGCCGCCGCCGACCGGGCCGCCGCCGACGCCGCCGCCGACGCCGACCGGGTGACGGAAGAACTCCATTCGATCGCCGCCGAGTTGGGGTTGCCGACCAGCAGCACCGACCTACGCGGCATCCGCGACGCGCTCGGCTCCTACCGCGAGGCCCTGGCGGCACTCTGGCCGGCCGTACGCGAGACCCGCGCGGCCCGTACCGCACTGGCCACCGAGGAGGCCGACCACACCCGGGCCGCCGAGCACGCCGCCGAACTCGCCGAGCGCTCCCGCGCGGCGGCCCGGGAGGCCGTCGCGGCCGGCGAACGCCACGAGACGCTCAAGGCCACCGTGGGCGCGGCCGTCGCCGAGCTGCAACGCCAACTCGACCAGGTCAAGGCCGCCCTGCGCGACTGCGAGGAGGCCGAGCGGGCCACCCGCCGCGAGCAGAACGCCGCCACCGGCCGCCAGGCCGCCGCCGACGCCCTGCGCACCCGGGTACGCGGTGAGATCGAGGACACCGTCCGCACCCGGGAGGAGGCGATCGACGCGCTGCGCCGCTTCGCCGCCACCGGCCTGCTCGCTGTCGCCCTGCCCGAGCTCGAGCACGCCTCCGACTCCTGGGCTCCCGAGCCGGCCGTCCGGCTCGCCCGCGCCGTCGAGCGCGAGCTGGAGTCCGTCGACGACTCCGACCCGGCGTGGGAGCGCGTCCAGCGCAGGATCACCGAAGAGCTCAAGGACCTCTCCGACGCCCTGGCCCGCCACGGGCACACGGCCGCCGCCCGCATGATGGACGACGGCCTGGTCGTCGACGTCGTCTTCCAGGGCCGGGAGCGCTCCGTCCCCGCGCTCGCCGCCGCCCTGACCGCCGAGGTGGCAGACCGCCGGCAGCTGCTCTCTGCCCGCGAGCAGGAGATCCTGGAGAATCACCTGATCACCGAGGTGGCCGGGACCCTCCAGGAGCTCGTCAGCGCCGCCGAGCACCAGGTGCTGAAGATGAACGAGGAACTGAAGGACCGCCCGACCAGCACCGGCATGCTGCTCCGCCTGGTCTGGCGGCCCGCGCGCAACGCGCCCGGCGGCCTGACCGCCGCCCGCGACCGCCTGCTGCGCCAGTCCTCCGACGCCTGGACCGCCGCCGACCGCACCGCCCTCGGCGAGTTCCTCCAGGCCCAGATCGACCGCGCCCGCACCGACAACCCCGCCGGCACCTGGCTCGAACACCTCACCGCCGCTCTGGACTACCGCTCCTGGCACGAGTTCGGCATCGAGCGGCACCAGCACGGCCGGTGGCAGTCCGCCACCGGCCCGGCCTCCGGCGGCGAGCGGGTGCTCTCCGTCTCCCTGCCGTTGTTCGCCGCCGCGTCCTCCCACTACGCCTCCGCCGGCAACCCGCACGCCCCGCGCCTGGTCACCCTGGACGAGGCGTTCGCCGGTGTCGACGACGACTCCCGGGCCAAGTCGCTCGGTCTGCTCACCGCCTTCGACCTGGACGTGGTGATGACCTCCGAGCGCGAATGGGGCTGCTACCCGCAGGTGCCGGGCCTCGCCATCGCCCAGCTCTCCCGCGTCGACGAGATCGCCGCCGTCCTGGTCACCCGCTGGGAGTGGGACGGCCGGCACCGCAGCCTGGTGACCGACGGCGAGGTTCCGCCGCAACGCCAGGAAGGACTCTTCGCCTGACGATGGGCCTCCCCATGGACCTGCCCCGCCTCCAGCGTCTGCTCGGCGCACACGAGCTCGCCTGGCTGCTCGACCGCGCCCGCCGACGCCTGGAAGCCGGGCGGCCCCTCGACGGGACGGTCTCCCTGACCGAGGCCGACGACGCCGCCCGGGCGGCCGTCGCCCGCCTCCTGGGCCGGCCTCCGCGCCCCGGCCGGTCACTGTCCGTCTCGCTGGCCGCCGTCGACCGCACGCTCCGGGCCAGCGGCGCCAGCCCGGACGGGCTCGCCGCGGCCGTGGTGGCGCTGACCGGCCCGGTCACCGACAAGCGCGCGCAGGATGCAGCCCTGGCCACCGCATGGCAGCGCGCACTGTCCGAGCTCGAGCACCCCGCCGTCACCGAGCGGCCCGAACTCGCCTCCTGGCAGGCCAAGGTGGCGGCCACCGGCCTCCTCAGGCGGCTCGCGGGCGGCGACCCGGCCACAGCCCATCGGTTGGCCGTCGACGCAGTTCGGGTCCTGGCCCGGCTCCCCGCCGACGGACTCACGCTGCCCGTCCTCGCCGCCCGCACCCTCGGCGACGCCCACGCCCTGGACCAGGGCCGTCCGCTCGGCGCGCTCGTCCACTCCGCCGTCCGGGCCCTGGCCGCCACCGAGCTGCCCAGCGGCGCCGAAGGCCGCCGTGCGGCCTGGGCGGCCGCCGGCGTTGCCCTGGACGAACTATCCTCGCGCGTCCTCGTCCTCGGCCTGCCCGGTTCCACCAGCAGCACCACCGGGCGCATCCTCGCCGCCGCCCACGAGGGCGGTGAACCCTGCCTGCTGACGCTGCGCCAGCTCACCCGACAGCGGCCCGCGCTCGGCCTCGCCGAGCGCACTGTCCACGTCTGCGAGAACCCCGCCGTCCTCGCGGCAGCCGCCGACGAACTGGGTTCCGACTGCCCGCCGCTGGTGTGCGTCGAAGGCCAACTGTCCGTCGCCGCCCGCACTCTGCTGGGTCACCTCGCCGACCAGGGCTGCCGGCTCGCGTACCACGGCGACTTCGACTGGGGCGGCATCCGCATCGCCTCCGGCGTCCTCCGCCTCCCCGGCGCCCTCCCCTGGCGCTACGACAGCGCCTCCTACCGCACCGCGGTCGAACGCGGCCTCGGCACCCCGCTCAGCACCGGCATCCCGACCCCCACCCCCTGGGACCCTGGCCTCGCCCCGGCCATCACCGAGCACGCCGTCCGCATCGAGGAGGAGCACCTGCTCGACCAACTGCTCACCGACCTCCGCCGGCACACCGCATAGTCGGGAGAGGGCCCGTCGGACGACCCCCGACCCGCTGACCATCACGCGGCGGCCCACACGCAGGCACCCGCATGCCGGGCCAGCAGACCTTGCAGCCGGCACGGCCCCGCCCCGACTGCCGGACACGCGCTCCACACTGGTGACCATGCTTCCTGTCGGAACAGAACAGCACAGCACAGCTGAAGAAAGCCTGCGCGCCACCGTCCAACCTCCCCGCACGGCTGTCCATCGGTCGCCCCCCGGCAAGCTTTCACACTCGCCGACTCCAGTCATTCCTGTGGCCGCTCCACCTGCGACTTTAATCTGCAAGGTCTGCGGTCCTGGACGGCCCCACATGGCGACGGGCAGGGCCAGCTGTCCGCTTCCCCCGCTTCCGAAGGTCAACAACAGAGAAACCCCGGGTCAGATCCGGTGACCTGGGGTTCACCATGGAGCCGCCTGCGGGATTCTCACCCGCGACCTACGCATTACGAGCCCGAGAGTGATCATGTTGGCTACTGCCAGCACTGATCACTTGGTGATGAACCCGCAGATCAGAGCAGTGCTGCGTGGTCGACGATCCCGCCCGAACCGGCACGTGCCGCCCCGTCCGCTCACGCATCGCTCACGCAGACATACAGCTAGATCAGGGCTTCGACCGTGAACGGCTGCTACTGAGAGCACCGAAGGTCGCCCTGCTACCCAGGGAGCTGCCTCTTGAGGTCGCAGCGCTGGCGGCTCAGTCAAGGAAAAGGTGCATGCCCGCACGGTAGTCGCCCCTCTGCTGGCGCATGGTGGGGAGGATGTCGTACTGGTCGAGGTCGGCGGTCTGAACGAAGGGGGCCGGCAGCCCCGTCTTTGATCGTCGCCTGGCCGTCGAGGGGACAGCCGATACAGGTGTTCTCGCACTGCTCGGGAGCCGCCGGGACGCCAAGCGCCTTCAGATGCCCATCACGCTGATCGCTGTTGCCCCTCTGAGCTGAGACGTGCCTAGTGAGCTGGTTCGGAGTTGGTGCGTCGCCTCATGAGTTGCCGTGCGTACCGACTTCCGGCGAACGGCTGCGGCCGGGGCCATGAGCGCGGT
>NZ_JBEPAK010000079.1:0-27544 GCF_040298565.1 Kitasatospora sp. NPDC001539
CTCGGCGGGCCGGGGTGGCGGGGTGGTGGGTCAGGCCCAGGGGTCGCTGAACGAACGGCCGGGGACGGGCTTGGCGATGAGCGCGATGGCGGTGAAGAAGTTCACCTGGCCGATGGCGATGGCGAGGGTCGCGAGCGCCTTGTCGTCGTAGTGCTCGGCGACCTCGGCGTACAGCTCGTCCGGGACGCGCTCGCCGTGCGGGTTGGGCTGGAGCACGGCCTCGACGAGAGCGAGCGCGGCGCGCTCGGGTGCGGTGAAGTACGGGGAGTCGTGCCAGCCGGCGACCGAGGCGATGCGCTCCTCGGACTCGCCGGCCTTGCGCAGGAAGCCGGTGTGCAGGACGGTCAGGTAGGTGCTGCCGGCGATCTGGCCGGCCCGGAGCTGGATCAGGCTGATGGTGCTGCGGGACACCGAGCGATTGCCGACGGCCTTGAACAGCGCGGCCGACACCTCGGCGAGCTCGGGGACGAGCTCCCCGGGGTCGGTGGCGAGGCGGGGGCGTAGCGGGATCTCGGCGGTGATCGAACGGCCGGTGGTCGCGCGGGTGGTCATGGTCGGTTCCTCTCGAGTGATCGGCACCGGTGATCGGCGCCTTCACCGATCCGACGGATCCCGACGCGCATGTGTGACGACCTCCGCGGATCTTTTTTTCCACCCACTCCGCCCCGCCCCCCGGGGCCGCGCTCAGCGCAGCACGGCCGGTGTCGGCCCGTCCGGGCGTACCGTGATGCTGTAGGCGGCGCCGGTCGGCCGGGAGCGGAACTCCAACCGCCCGAGCGGGAGCAGCAGTTCGAGCAGCGCCGTGGTCTCCCGTAGGGCGAACTGGGCGCCGAGGCAGGCGCGGGCGCCCAGGCCGAAGGGCAGGTAGGCGCCCAGCCGGCGGCCGTGCTCCGCGCCGGGGGCGAAGCGCGTCGGGTCGAAGCGCTCCGGGTCGGGCCACAGCTCCGGGTCGCGGTGGGTGAGGTACGGGCAGACCAGCACGTCCGTTCCCGCGGCGATCCGGTGTCCGCCGATCACGTCGTCCTCCACGGCGTGCCGGGGGAGCAGCCAGGCGGAGGGGTAGAGCCTGAGGGTCTCGCTCACCAGCGCCTGCGGGTCGGCGCCGCGGGCGGCCGGGCTGTCGTCGAGCAGCAGGAACAGCCAGGTGAGCGTGGTGGCGGTGGTCTCGTGACCGGCGACCAGCAGGGTGACCAGCTCGTCGCGGATCAACCGGTCGGTGTACTCGGGGTGCCGGGCGGCCGCGCCGACCAGCGTCCGCAGCACGCCGTCCGCCTCCCCGGAGCCGTCGGCCGAGCGCGCGGCCTCGATCGCCGCCTGGGCGACGGCGTCGATCCGGGCGAGGTCCGCGGCGACCGCGTCCCGCGCGTCCGCCGCATCGGTCGGCAGGGTCGGCATGGCGGCCACCACCCGTTCCACCGCCCGCAGCTCGCCGTCCGTACGGTCGTCCAACGGCCGACCGGTGAGCGCCCGCCAGACGGTGTCCAGGGCGAAGCCGCGCATCTCCTCGGCCACGTCGAAGGTCTCCCCGCTGCGCCGGTACCCCTCCCAGCGCTCCGCGGTCCGGCGCGCGGCGGCGGCGATCCGCTGCTCGTAGCGGCGCATTCCCGGACCGGTGAACTGAGCCTGCAGCAGCCGCCGTTGACGCTTCCAGGCGTCGCCGGTCGCGGAGAGCACGCCGTCGCCGACGAGCATCCGGGCCCGGTGCGAGCGCTTGACGTAGCGGTCGGGGTGGCGGCCGAGCACGTGCTGCACCGCGGCCGGGTCGGTCACCAGCACCGTGGGGGTGGGGCCGAGCCGGAAGGCGGCGACGCCGCCGACCCGGCGCCGGGCGCGGGCCAGCAGGTCGACCAACTGGGCCTCCCCGGCCCGCCACTGCTCGACGACGTCCGCCGCCAGCTCGGGGACGGGCTGCGCTTGCGTGCTCACGGGTCCTCTTCTCCTGCGCTCTGCTGATGGGGCGTCGGCTCGACCCTATGCCAGTCCCGCGCCCGCGGGGGTTGCGTCGAACGGGTGGTGGGCCGGCCGGAGGCCTGCGCGGTGCCCCGCCGCACCGTGTGCGAACGGCTACCGTGCCACCGGGCCGACCGGCCCCGGTTCGCCGCGCGAATGGGAGAACACATGCCCGGTACACGGCACTTCGGACGCGGAACGGCCCGAGCGGGCCGCTGGCTGGCGGCCGCGTTGCTCCTCTCCGGACTCGCGGGCTGTTCCGGCGGGGGAGGCGCCTCCGGCCCCACCGGTGTCCCGACCGTCCCGCAGAGCGGCACCGCCGAGGGCACGAGCGGTGGTGGTGGTGGCGGTGGTGGCGGCCAGGGCGGAGGCGAGACCCAGGACGTCCGGACCAGGGAGCACGGAGGAGGCGGGGGGTTCGCGGACGCGGGCAACGTGTCGGCGTCCGCCGCCGGCAGCGGCGACTTCGCCCAGGTCACCCTGTCGACCACGTCCACCCGGACCTTCACGGCGACCCTCAGCGACGTCACCGACTGCACGAAGGGGGCGAAGCCCGCGACCCCGCGCAGCGCGACGGTCACCGTCACCAACGGCACCAGTCAGCCGCAGCAGTTCACCCTGGCCACCAGCACCGCCGGCCCCCGGCCGCTCTGCCTGAACGTGACCATCGACGGCGAGACCAGGTCGTTCAGGGCGGACGGAACGATCCAGGGCACCGGGGCGCCGACGGACGGCGGCACCGGCGGCACCCAGGTCCCGACGGGCGGTACGGGGGTTCCCACGGGCGGCACCGGCGCCCCGAGCGGGAGCCCCTCCTGAGCGGGACGGGGACTCCGGCCGGTGACGAGGCGGGGTGGCGCGCCGACGCGCCGCGCCCGGCGGAGCCCCGGTTCAACTGGGCCGGCTTCCTGACCTCGGTCATCGGCCCGACCACCTTCGTGACCGCGCTGGTCTTCTTCCTGGGCTTCGCCTACACCGACTCCTTCTACCACTACTTCGGCCTGGACGTCGCCACGCTCGGCTTCGGGACGCCGGACCTGCTGCTCCGCGGCTCCCCGGCGCTGTACCTGCCGGTCGGGTGCCTGCTGTTCGGGATGCTGCTGATGGCGCTGGCCTTCCACCTCGCGAGCAGGCGGGGCGCCACCCGGTGGGTCCGCACGGTCTGTCCGGTGCTCGCCGCGACGGCCCTCCCGTTGCTGCTCCTCGGCTTCCTCGCCGGGTTCGAGGTGGTCGATCTGGGCCAGGGCGCGGCGCCGCTGCTGATCGGCGGCGCCCTGCTGCTGGCCGTCCTGGCCAGGGCGCTGTTCGTGCACGTCACGCGCAGCCGCTACCCGCTGCCCGGCGAGCGCGCCGCCGTCGCGGTGGTCGTGGCGATCGTCGTCCTCTGCTCGTTCTGGGCGGCGACCGCGTACGCCCACGTGAAGGGAACCGGCGACGCACGCCGACTGAGCACGCGGCTGTACCAGCGCCCGGCGATGGTCGTCGACACCACGGAGCGCCTCTACCTGGCCTGGCCGGCGGTGCGCGAGTCGCGGCTGGACGACGCCGGGCCGGGACAGCGCTTCCACTACCGCTACCACGGGTTCCGGCTGCTGGCGCAGTACGGTCCGCGGATGATCCTCATTCCCCGCGAATGGACCTGGGACTCCGGCAGCGTCCTCGTCCTGCCGTTGGACGCCGATGTCCGGGTGAGCTTCCACCCCGGGTGAGCGCCTGCCCGCAGTGCCCGAGGCTGCACCGCGCCCGCCCGCACGCGGCTGCGCCGCGGTCCGTCCCCTCGACGGACCGCGGCGCAGCCGGTTCACCGGGTGCCGGTCGGGACCGGCGGTCGGCACCCGCCGGTCACACCCGCTGCCACAGTGCCGGGACGATCGGCGGTTCCCAGCCGACCTGGGCGGTGTGGCCCTGGATGCAGCGGTAGGTGACGCCGTCGTAGGTCACCTGGTCGCCCGCCCGGTACGTGGTGCCGGGCGTCCAGGTGCCGCCGGGGTCCGGGTTCCCGTTGCCCACGACCAGCGTGAAGGCGGTGGTGTGGGTGGCCGAGCCGGTGCCCGTGACGGTGATGCCGTAGGTGCCGGCCGCGGTGTTCGCCGCGGTGGTGACGGTCATCGTGGCCGAGCCGCCGGACTGCACCGAGGAGGGGCTGAAGGCGACCGTGACCCCGGCCGGGGTGCCGGTGGTGGTCAGGTTGACCGTCTGGGCCGAGCCGGAGGTGGTCGCCGTGGCGACGGTGGCGGTGGCGGAGCCGCCGGGCTTGACGGTGGCGGTGGCCGGGTTCACCGAGAGGGAGAAGTCGTTGGCGGGCGTGGTGCCGCCGACCGAGGTCTTCCAGAGGGTGTAGGCCACGCCGTCGGCGGCGCGGTTCAGCGCGGTCGGGTCGATGTTGGCGGTGGTGTCGCAGGACTGGTGGTAGCAGGAGTCGTACGAACGCCCCGCGGTGCCGCCCCACTTGGCGGCCTGGGCGGAGGTCTTCACGGCGTCCGCGCCGGCGGCGTAGCCGGAGGTCGGGATGCCGGCCTGCTGGAAGGAGTAGTCGTCCGAGCGGCCCTGGCCCTCGACGTTCTCCTCCGGTTGGAGGTTGAGCGAGTCCCAGTAGGCCTTCATCGGGGCGGAGGCCGCGGAGGAGAGGTTGTTGATGAAGTAGCCGGCGTTGGGGGAGCCGACCATGTCGAAGTTGTAGTAGGCCTTGATCGCCGAGCGCTGGGTGGAGCTCAGCCGGCCGACGTAGGACTGGGAGCCCTGGAGGCCCTGCTCCTCGCCGGTCCACCAGGCGAACCGGACGTGCCGGGTGAGGCTCGGGTTCTGCTGGGCGAGCACGAGCGCGTTCTCCAGCAGGACGGCCGAGCCGGAGCCGTTGTCGTTGATGCCGGGGCCGGCCGGGACGCTGTCCAGGTGGGCGCCGAACATCGTGACCTGGTCGGACGGGCCGCCGGGCCAGTCGGCGATCAGGTTGTCGGACTGGTAGGTGCAGGAGGTGCAGGTCTGCTGGCTGACGGTGTAGCCCGCGGCCTGCAGCTTGGCCTTGAGGTACGCCACCGACTGGCTGTGCCCGGCGCTGCCGGCCCGGCGGTTGCCGCCGTTCTGGTCGGCGATGGTGTTCAACTGGGCCAGGTGGGCCTGGACCTTGGCCACGTCGATGTCGGGTGCCGGACCGCCCGGGGTGCCCCCGCCGCCGACGGTGAGGGTGTACTGGGCGGTGTGGGTGGCCGCGCCGGCGGTCCCGGTGACGGTGATCACGTACGTTCCGGCCGGAGCGCCGGAGGAGGCCGAGAGGGTCAGCGTGGCGGACGAACCCGCCTGCACGGAGGCGGGGGTGATCGTCGCGGTGACTCCGGTCGGGGCCCCCGAGGCGCTCAGGGTGACGGTCTGCGCGGTGCCCGAGGTGACGGAGGTGGCGACCGTCGCGGTGGTCGAGGCGCCGGGCTGGACGGAGCCGGAGGCCGGGCCGAGCGCGAGCGAGAAGTCGTTGGTGCCGGAGGGCGTGCAGGTCGGGTCGCCGGCCTGGGCGGGCAGGTTGACGGCGTCCCAGGCGGCCTTGGTCCGGTTGTAGAAGGTGCAGGTCGGGTCGAGGTTCTTGGCCGCGGTGAGGGTGGTGGTGCGGTAGCGCTTGTAGGTCATGCCGCTGGTCTTGAGCAGCATGCCGCCGTAGAAGACCTGGCCGGCCTGCTTGACGCCGATGCCCGTGACGGAGGAGCCGTTGCAGGTCGGGCTGGTGGGCTTGCCGCCGCCCGGGTTGGAGCCCATCGCCAGCAGGTAGAACCAGTGGTTCAGCGGGCCGGCCGCCGCGTGGACCTCGGTGCTGGGGATGGCGGAGGAGTAGCAGTCCGGGTCGTTGTTGACCCGGGACGGCTGGTAGAGGCTGCGGATCGGGCCCTGCCCGACCAGGTTGACCTCGCGGCCGACCTGGTAGTCGGGGTAGTCGTAGGGCGCGGGCTGGTTGACGTACTCCTTGGTGAGCGCGCCGAAGATGTCGCCGGTGCCCTCGCCGAGGCCGTTCTCGTTGTCGGCGCCGCCGGGGGTGTACTGGTCGATGCCGTGGCCGAACTCGTGGCCGACGACGTCCTGGGCGGCGATCCACTCGCCGCTCTGGTTGTGCCCGATGGAGACGGAGCTGCCGTCCCAGTAGGCGTTGACGTCGTTGAGGCCGACCTTGACCGGCCAGCTGCCGCCGTTGCCGTCGTGCCCGTTGCGGCCGAGCCAGTCGCGGAGCATGTTCCACTCCTGCTGGGCCGCCCACATGGCGTCGCCGCAGCCGGTCTCCTTGCTGGACGGGCTGCCGGTGCCCCAGGAGTCGGAGGACTTGCTGAACACCTGCCCGGTGCCGTAGTCGGAGCAGCTCAGCCCGGGGCGGCCGGGGTCGCGCAGCGTGTACGTGCCACCGGAGTCGGTGGTGTTGATGGTGAGCGGTCCGGGGCCGTTCCACTTGCTGTTGAGGCTGCCGGCCCGGACGTCGTCGTAGCTGTCGACCACCTCGCCGGTGGCGGCGTCGACGAAGACGTGCAGCCGGCTCGGCGCGCGGTCGGTGCGTCCGGTCAGCACCGTTTCCCAGGCGAGCCGGCTCGTACCGGCCTTGACCCGGACGACGAGGCGGCGGGATTCCACGGTGTCCACCACGGGCAGCCTGGTCCGCGCGGTCCGCTCCGCGTCGACGGCGCTGACCTGCGGGGTCGTCGAGCCGCCGACCGGGCCGGGGGCGGCGGACTGCAGGGCGCGGACCTTGCCCCGTCCGTCGGCGAGGACGACCGCGTCGCCGCCGACCACCGGGAGGCCGCGGTAGCTGCGCTCGTAGGAGACGGAGTAGAGGCCGCCGAGCCAGGGGGTGACGGAGCGGCGCTCGTAGGTCTCGTCGGGGCCCTTGGCGAGCGCGTCGAGTCCGGCCGCGGTCGCGGCGTCGGCGGCGCCGACGGCGGCGGCCAGGGCGCTCGGCGGCGCGGGGGTGGGGGAGGGCGCGGGGGCGGCGCCGGCCGGTCCCGCGGTCGTGACGACCAGGCCGGCCAGTACGGTCAGGGTGGTCGCCGCGGTGAGCAACCGTCCTGGGGAAACTCTGCGTTGCATCGAGGCTCCTCGGGTGTGGGGGTCCTCGACCGCGGACGGCTCGGCTGGTGGCGCACCGCAGGCCGCGTCCGGGGGGCGGCCGGGCGGGCCGTCCGCGCTCGGGTGCCCGAACCCTCACATGGCGTCATGCCCGGGTCAATGGCTGGTGCAGGGCGGGCAAGGCCTTGGCAAATTCCGTCAAGCCGCAGGTGCCGGTCACCGGCGAGCTGGGCGTTTCTCCCAGTGGTTGAGACCACGTCATGTACGGGACGAGCGCCATCGAGTACCGTCCTCAACGTCGGACTCGTCGCAGGGCCCCGCGCCAGGGCCTGTCTCCCGGGAGGCAGCCGTGCACCGGAACCGTTCGGACTCGGCCGCGCTGTCGGCGGAGAGCGGTGCGCCGGAACCGTTCGGCGCCCACGACCCCGACCCCTGGCGGGAGTTCGGCGCTCGGCTACGGCACTGGCGGCGCCGGGCCGGGCTCACCCAGGCGCAACTCGGTGCGGGGATCGGCTACGACCACACCGCGGTCAGCAAGATCGAGCACGGTGCCCGGCGGGTCACCCCCAGGACCGCCGACCGGATGGACGAACTGCTCGATGCCGGCGGGGATCTGCGGTCCGCCTGCGTGCGCGCCGAGGCCGCCGACCAGCCGCTGCGCGCGCCCTTCCCGCCCGGCCTCGTCCGGCCGCCGCTGCCGGGCGGGGCGCCGACCGGGCCGCTCCACGCTCCGGCCGCCGTCCCCGCACCGGCCCGGCTGCCCGACTACGGACTGCTCTGCCCGCTGCACGGAGCCGACGGCTGCCAGGTCCCGGAGAGCGACGAACTCGCGTCTCTCCATGCGGAGTTCTGCGACGCCGCCACCAGTGCCGAGCCGGCCGGCCCGTCACCGCTGGACGCCGCCACCGTCCACGCCCTGACCGGCCTGCTCGCCGCCCAGCTGCGCTCCGGCGAGACCGGGGGGCTGCCGGGCCTGACCGCCGCCGTCGAGCGCACCCTGCACGCGGTGCTCGCCCGGCTGGCCACCGCGTCCGACGCCCAGCGCCGGCCGCTCGCCCGGCTGGCCGCGGAACACGCCCACGCCGCCGGGGCGTTGCGGATGCAGGGCGGCCGCAACGCCACCGCGATGGCCTGCTTCGACCGCGCGCTCAGCTGGGCCGAACTGGCCGCCGACCAGCCGACCCTGGTCGGCACGCTCAGCGACCTGAGCATCCTGGCCCGGTTGGACGGCGATCCGGCCGCCGCGCTGGGCTACGCCCGGGCGATCGACCGGGCCGCCCCCGGGCGGCACTGGGCCGGGGCGATGGGCCGGATCAGCCGGGCCCGCGCCCACGCCCTGACCGGGGACGTCCGGACCACCCTCCGGCAGATCGACCTGGCCCGGGCGCACCTGGACCGGATGGACGAGCGGGACGAGGCGGACGTGCCCTGGCTGTCCATCGCCTCGATGCGGCTGCGGGTCGAGTCCGCCGCGGCCGCCGCCCTGCGCGACCTCTCCGCCGCCGTGGACGACCCGGGGCTGGCCCGCCGGGCGCTGGCCGCCACCGAGACGGCGCTCGGACTGCTCGGCCCGGGCCAGCTGCCGTCCAGCCGGCTGCTGTTCACCGTGCGCGCGGCCGACTGCCACGTCTGCGCCCACGACCCGGGCGCGGCCGTCGAACTCCTCGGGCCCGCCCTGGAGTCCGCCGCGGCCACCGCCCTGCCCGCGCTGGTCGGGTACGAGCTGCGCGCCCTGCGCGCCCGGCTGGCGGCGCACGCCCCGCAGGCCGCCCACCTGCTGGCGGAGCTGGTCGGGCGCTGACCCCGTTCGGTCGGGCGCGTGACGGCGTCCGGTCCCCGGCTGGGTGCGCCTCGCGCCGGGTTCCGATGGTTCGCCCTCGAATGCGCCCCCGTCGCGCCGATCCGGCGTCAACTTCGTGCGCGGACCGTCCGCCGATCGAGTCATTTATGGCGTTAACACGTCGAATGACTGCCCCGGCGTTCGGCTCCCGCTAGAGTCTCTGGCGTTTCCAGTCGTTTGTCAGCGAAGAACAAGGGGGCGCGTGCTGTCCGTCATCGCACGCCGGCTCACCCGTCCGCTTCCGCCCCGGAGGGATGCGGCGTGCGGTCGTCACCTCGCCGCGCTTGCACCGGGCGCCCGGCCCGGTCCGCTCCCCGGCGCCGCGCGTCGACCCCCTCGGGTTGGTCCGCCCGGTGCCGCCGCCAGCGGCGGAGGCCCGGTCGGCTGGGCCGTTCGGCGACCGCCCCGGGAATTGCGGGGACAAGGGTGTGAATGATTTCTCCGGCACCCCCGCCGCGCGCTCACGGCTCCAACTCCGGGCGTCTCCGATCGGCTTCTCGGCGTATTCAGTGTTCGTGGTCGGATTACTCATTCCGGTACATGGGTATTCCGTCCCCACCGACATCGTCGTCCACCCCGGTCGGCTCGGCCGCGCCCCGGCCGTGCTCCCGACCAGCGGTGAGCTCCCCGCCACCCCGCCGCATCCAAGGCGCCCGACCAGGGCTGCCGAGCGGCCCGCCTGACCCCCGGCCCGAGAAGCCGCCCCAGCCACCCGCGCCGTCCCGCCACCGACCCCGGATTGGACCATGACCACCTCGCCCTTCGCCGTGCCCAGCGACCGGATCGCGATCACCGGGATCGGCTGCCGCCTGCCGGGCCACGCCAACGACCACCGGACCTACTGGCGGAACCTGATCGAGGGTCGGGACTGCCTCACCGACACCCCCGCCGACCGGTACGACACCCGCACCCTGGGCAGCCGGGACCGCGCCAAGCCGGGGCGGCTGATCGGCGGCCGGGGCGGTTACATCGACGGCTTCGACACCTTCGACCCGGCCTTCTTCGGCATCAGCCCGCGCGAGGCCGAGCACATGGACCCGCAGCAGCGCAAGCTCCTGGAGGTCAGCTGGGAGGCGCTGGAGGACGGCGGACTGCGCCCCGGCGAGTTGGCCGGGCGCGACGTCGGCGTCTACATGGGCGCCTTCACCCTGGACTGGAAGATCCTGCAGTTCGCCGACCTCGACTTCGCCACCATCGCCGCGCACACCGCCACCGGCACCATGATGACCATGGTGTCGAACCGGATCTCGCACTGCTTCGACTTCCGCGGCCCCAGCGTCTCGATCGACACCGCCTGCAGCTCCTCGCTGGTCGCCGTCCACCTGGCCTGCCAGAGCCTGCTCCGCGGCGAGACCGAACTCGCCCTGGCGGGCGGCGCGTTGCTGCACATGGCCCCGCAGTACACGATCGCCGAGACCAAGGGCGGCTTCCTCTCCGCGGACGGCCGCTCCCGCGCCTTCGACGCCTCCGCCGACGGCTACGTCCGCGCCGAGGGCGTCGGCGTGGTGGTGCTCAAGCGGCTCTCCGACGCCCTGCGCGACGGCGACCCGGTGCACGCCGTGATCCTCGGCAGCGGCGTCAACCAGGACGGCCGCACCAACGGCATCACCGTCCCCAGCGCGGACGCCCAGGTCGCCCTGATCGAGCGGGTCTGCGCCGAGGCCGGGGTGCTGCCCGGCAGCCTGCAGTACGTCGAGGCGCACGGCACCTCCACCCCGGTCGGCGACCCGATCGAGGCCGCCGCGCTCGGCCGGGTGCTGGGCCTCGGCCGCCGCTTCGGCGACCGCTGCTACGTCGGCTCGGTCAAGACCAACATCGGGCACACCGAGGCCGCCGCCGGCGTCGCCGGGCTGATCAAGACCGCGCTGGCCCTCGAGCACCGCCGCATCCCGCCGCACCTCAACCTGGAGCGGCCCAACCCCGGCATCGACCTGGCCGCGCTGCCCTTCGAGATCCCGACCGCAGCCGTCGACTGGCCCGAGCACGAGGGCCCGGCCCGCGCGGGCGTCAACTCCTTCGGCTTCGGCGGCACCAACGCCCACGTGCTGCTGGAGGAGCCGCCGCCGCCCGCCCCGGCCGCCGCCGGGACGCCGCGGCCGGCCGTCACGGTGCTGCCGCTGAGCACCCGGGACGCCGCCGGCCTGCCCGAACTGGCCGGAGCCCTCCGCGCGGAACTCGCCGCCGGAACGGCGCTCACCGACCTCGGCCACACCCTGGCCCACCGCCGCCAGCACCTGTCCGAGCGGCTCGCCGTGGTCCACTCCGGGCCGCAGGACCTCGACGAGGCACTGGCCGCCTGCGAGCGCGGCGAGGCCCACCCCCGGGTCGTCCGGGGCAGCGCCCTGGAACGCCGGCAGCGGCGGCTGGCCTGGGTGTTCACCGGCATGGGCCCGCAGTGGTGGGGGATGGGCCGCGGGCTCTACGAGAGCGAGCCGGTCTACCGCGAGGCCGTCCGGGCGGTCGACCGGGAGATCCGCGAGCAGGCCGGCTGGTCACTGCTGGAGGAACTGGGCCGCGACGAGGCCGACTCCCGGATGGCCGAGACCTGGCTCGCCCAGCCCGCCAACTTCGCGCTCCAGGTGGGAATCTCGGCACTCTGGCGCAGCCACGGCCTGGTACCGGACGCGGTGGTCGGGCACAGCACCGGCGAGGTCGCCGCCTTCCACGAGGCCGGGGTGTACGACCTGCCCGACGCCGTCCGGGTGGTGCTCGCCCGCAGCGGGCTCCAGCAGCGCCTGGCCGGCACGGGCTCGATGCTCGCGGTCGGCCTGCCGGAGGCCGAGGCCGAGCGGCGGATCCGCCCGTACGCCGACCGGATCTCGCTCGGCGCCGTCAACAGCCCCTCCGCCGTGACCCTCGCGGGGGACACCGAGGCCCTGCGCGAACTCGCCGGGGAGCTCGACCAGCAGGGCGTGTTCGCCCGCCTGCTGGACGTCGAAGTCCCCTACCACAGCGTGCGGATGGACCCGATCCGGGACGAGCTGGTCACCGCGCTCGCCGGGATCAAGCCGCGCGAGGCGCAGCTGCCGCTCTACCTGACCGCCGCCGAAGGGCTCGCCCGGGGCCCGGAGCTGGACGGCGAGTACTGGTGGCGCAACGTCCGCAACCCGGTCCGGTTCCGGTCCGCCGTCGAGCGGATGGCCGAGGACGGCCACCGGCTCTTCCTGGAGATCGGCCCGCACCCGGTGCTCGGGCACGCGATCCGCGAGTGCGCCGAGCAGGCGCACACCCTGCCCTCGATCCGCCGCCAGCAGGACGAGCCCGAGCGCCTCGCCCGCACCCTGGCCGAACTGCACACCCTGGGAGTCGAGTTCAGCTGGGACGCGCTGCACCCGGCGGGGCGCCCGGTGCCGCTGCCCGGCTATCCGTGGCGGCGCGACCGGTACTGGGTCGAGCCCCGGCCGGTGGAGCAGGTCCGGCTCGGGCGGGTCGACCACCCGCTGCTCGGCCGCCGCACCGCGAGCGCCCAGCCCAACTGGACCACCGCGCTCGACCCGGAGCGGCTGCCCTACCTGGACGACCACCGGATCGACGGGCAGGTCGTCTTCCCGGCCGCCGGGTACCTGGAGATGGCCGCCCAGGCCGTCCGGGCGCTCACCGGCGGCACCGAGGTGGTGCTGGCCGAGGTCGAGCTGAGCCGGGCGCTGTTCCTCTCCGAGTCCGAGCCGGTGCCCGTCCAGTTCGGCTACGCGCCCGAGGACGCCCGCTTCACCATCGCCTCCACCCCGCCCGGCGGCGAGCCCGCCGTGCACGCGAGCGGCCGGGTCCGCACCGGCCAGCGCCGCGCCCACCGGCCGGCACCGGACCTCGACGCGCTCCGCGCCCGGGGGCAGCGGCTCGACGGCCCGGACTGCTACCGGCGCCTCGCCGAGCGCGGCTACCACTACGGGCCCGCCTTCCAGGCCATCGCCGAGGTCTGGGCCGGCCCCGGGGAGGCGCTCGCCCTGATCCGCCCCACGCCGCAGCTCGGGCCCGGTGCGGCCGACCACCACCTGCACCCGGTCCTCCTGGACGCCTGCTTCCAGACCCTGCTGACCACCCGGCTGCACGCCCCCGAGGACGGCAGCGTCCGCCTGCCCGTCTCGATCGAGGAGGTCCGGCTCGACGAGGCCGGTGCCCGGCCGCTGTGGGCGCACGCCACCGTCGTCCGGGAGGACGCCGAGGAACTCGTCGGCGACCTCGCCCTCTACGGCGAGGACGGCACCCCGCTCGGCCGGATCACCGGCTTCCGGGTCGCCGACGTCGCCCGGGCCTCGGGCTCGGTGGGCCTGGCCACCATCGACGGCTGGCTCACCGAACTCGCCTGGACCGAGGCCCCCGCGGCCGCGGCCGACCACCCCACCGGCGACCTGCTGCTGTTCGCGGACGACGGCGGCCTCGCCGAACGGCTGGCGGCCCTCGCCGCCGAACGCGGCACCCGCTGCCACCTCGTCCGCCCCGGCGCCTCCTACCGGCTGGGCGACGGCGAGGCGACGGTGCGGCCCGACTCCGCCGAGGACCTCCAGCGGCTGTTCGCCGAACTGGACCCGGCGTACCGGACGGTCGTCCACCTGTGGAACCTCGACCTGCCCGCCCTGGACGCCGTCGAAGCCGGGCAGCTGGACCGGCTCGCCACCCTCGGCGCCTACTCGCTGATCACCCTCGCCCAGGCCCTGCCCGCCGCCCGCCCGGACGGCCGGCTGCACATCGTCACCCGGGGCACCCAGGCCGCCGCGCCGCACGACCGGGTCGAACCGCTCGGCGCCCCCGCCTGGGGCATCGGCCGGGTGCTGTGGCAGCAGGAACTCGTCGCCCAGCGCGGCAGCCTGATCGACCTCGACCCGGCCGCCCCGGCCACCGACCAGGCCGAGGCGCTGCTCGCCGAACTCACCGCCGGCGGCGAGCAGGAGATCGCCCTGCGCGGCGGCGGCCGGCTCACCAGCCGGCTGCGCCGCGCCGAGGGCCTCACCCGTCCGCTGCCGCCGGTCCTGCGCCCCGACGGCAGCTACCTGGTCACCGGGGCCTTCGGGGCCCTCGGCCGGCTGCTCTGCCGCACCCTGGTCAAGCGCGGCGCCCGGCGGCTGGTCCTGGTCGGCCGCACCGCCCTGCCGGAGCGGACCGAGTGGCAGGCCGTCGACCCGGCGAGCCCCGCCGGCGAGCGGATCGCCTTCCTGCGCGAACTCGAGGCGCTCGGCGCCGAACCGCTGCTCGCCCCGGTGGACGTCACCCACGAAGCCGCCCTCGCCGCCTGGCTCGCCGACTACCGCAGGCGCGAACTCCCGCCGATCCGCGGGGTGTTCCACCTCGCCGGGCAGGTCCGGGACACCCTGCTCGCCCAGATGGACCGCCCGGCCTTCGACGCCGGCTACAGCCCCAAGGTCGTCGGCGGCCACCTGCTGCACCGGCTGCTGGCCGCCGAACCGCTCGACCACTTCGTGCTGTTCGCCTCCGTCGCCTCGCTGCTCACCACCGCCGGACAGACCAACTACGCGGCCGGGAACGCCTTCCTGGACGCGCTGGCCCACCACCGCCGGGCCGACGGCCTGCCCGCGCTCAGCCTCGACTGGGGCCCCTGGGCCACCGGCATGATCGAGGAGCTCGGCCTGGTCGCCCACTACCGCGACGCCCGCGGCATGAGCTCGCTGCCCCCGGAGGCCGGAACGGCCGTGCTGGAGCGCGTCCTCGGGCAGGACCGGGCCCAGCTGCTGGTCGCCACCGTCGTCGACTGGCCGACCTTCCTCGCCTGGTACCCCGCCCCGCCGCCGCTGGTCGCCGACCTCGCGGCGAGCGCCGCCGAGCAGGCCCCGGCCGAGACCGGCGGCTTCCTGGACGCGTACCGCGCGGCCGACCCCCAGGCCCGCCGGCAGCTGGTCGCCGAGCGGTTCACCGCGGCCGCCGCGGCCGTGCTGCGCACCGGCACCGAACGGATCGCCGAGGACACCAGACTCGGCGCCCACGGCCTCGACTCGCTGCTCGCGATGGAGCTGCGGGCCCGGGTGCACGGCGAACTCGGCGTCGCCCTCCCGGTGGTGGCGCTGCTCAGCAACGGCACCGTCGCCGACCTGGTGGACCTGCTCACCGAGGGCCTTGCCGAACGGCTGGCCGCCGAGGGCGGCCCGGAGCAGGCAGAGATCGAGGTCCACACCGACGAGACCCGGTACCCGCTCACCCACAACCAGCAGGCGCTGTGGTTCCTGCGCCAGCTGCACCCGGACGGCTTCGCGTACAACATCGGCGGCGCCGTCGAGGTGCGGGCCGAACTCGACCCCGACCTGGTGTTCGCGGCCTTCGCCCTCCTGGTCGACCGGCACCCCGGGCTGCGCGCCGCCTTCACCGCCGAGGAGGGGCGGCCCGTCCAGCGGATCCGCGCCGAAGTCGTCCCCGACACCGGCCTGTTCGACGTCGAGGGCCGCCCCTGGGAGGAGATCCACGAGCTGATCGTCCAGGAGTACCGGCGCCCGTACGACCTCGCCGAGGACCAGCTGGTGCGGCTGCGGCTGTTCCGGCGCGGGCCGGACCGCTGGGTGCTGATGAAGGCCGTCCACCACATCGTCTCCGACGCGATCTCCACCTTCACCTTCATCGAGGAGCTGTTCGAGGTCTACGAGGCGCTGCGCCGGGGCCTCACCCCCGAACTGCCCCCGGTGGCCGCGCGCTACCTGGACTTCCTCAACCACCAGAACCGCTTCCTGGCCGGGCCGCAGGCGCAGCGGATGCTCGACTACTGGCGCGGGCACCTGCCGGCCGAGATCCCGGTGCTGGCGCTGCCCACCGACAAGCCGCGCCCGCCGGTGCAGACCCACAACGGCGCCTCCGAGTTCTTCCAACTGGACGCCGAGCTGACCGCCCGGGTCCACGAGCTGGCCCGCGCCCACGGCGCCACCCCGTTCATGGTGCTGCTCAGCGCCTACTACCTGCTGCTGCACCGGTGGTCCGGGCAGCCGGACATCGTGGTCGGCAGCCCCGTCACCGGCCGCACCCGGGAGGAGTTCGCCTCCGTCTACGGCTACTTCGTCAACCCGCTGCCGCTGCACGTGAGCCTGGCCGGCGAGCCCACGGTGGCCGAGCTGCTGGCCCGGGTGCGGGAGAGCGTGCTCGGCGGCCTCGACAACCAGGAGTACCCGTTCCCGCTGCTGGTCGAGCAGCTGGGGCTGCAGCACGACCCGAGCCGCTCCGCGGTGTTCCAGGCGATGTTCATCCTGCTCACCCACAAGGTCGCCGTGGAGCGATTCGGGTACCGCCTGGAGTACATCGAACTCCCGGAGGAGGAGGGCCAGTTCGACCTCACCCTGTCCGCCTACGAGGACCGCGTGGACGGCTGCTTCCACTGCGTCTTCAAGTACAACTCCGACCTCTTCGAGCCCGCGACCGTCCAGCGGCTGGCCGCCCACTACCGCAACCTGCTGGACGCCATGACGCGGGCCGCCGAGCGCGAGCCGGTCGGCCGGCTGCGGATGCTGGACGACGCCGAACGCCGCCGGATCCTCACCGACTTCAGCGGCGCCGACCGGCGCGTCGACCACCCCGTGCCGGTGCCCGAGCTGATCGCCAAGGCCGCCGCCGAGCACCCCGAGGCCGTCGCGGTGGCAGCCCCAGGCCGGGGCGGCGTCCGGCGGCTGACCTACGGCGAACTCGACCGGAACTCCCAGCGGACCGCAGCCCGGCTGGGCGAACTGGGTGTCGGCGAGGGATCGGTGGTCGCGGTCTGCCTGGACAAGTCGCCCGAGCTGATCACCACCCTGCTGGCGATCTGGCGGGCCGGCGCCGCCTACCTGCCGCTCGACCCCGGGCACCCGGCCGACCGGCTCGCCTACCAGGTGGCCGACGCCGGGGCGGCCCTGGTCGTGGTGGACGAGCACCGCCCGCCGGCCGCCGAACTGCCCGCCCCGCTGGTCACCCTGGAGGAGCTGGACCGGCCGGCCACCGCCACCGGGCCGCTGCCCGCCGCGGACCCGGACCGGGCGGCGTACGTGATCCACACCTCGGGCTCCACCGGGCGCCCGAAGGCCGTCCGGGTCGACCACCGCAACCTGGCCGCGGTCACGGCCGGCTGGCGGCAGGAGTACCGGCTGGACACCGAGGTGCGGGTGCACCTGCAGATGGCCGGCACCGCCTTCGACGTGTTCTCCGGAGACCTCGCCCGGGCGCTCGGCACCGGCGGCACGCTCGTCCTGGTCGACCGCGACCTGCTCTTCGACACCGGCCGGCTGTACCGGGTGATGCGGGACGAGGCGGTGGACTGCGGCGAGTTCGTGCCCGCGGTGGCCCGCGCCCTGCTGGCCCACTGCGAGCGCGAGGACCTGCGGCTGGACTTCCTGCGGCTGCTGGTCGTCGGATCCGACTCCTGGAAGGCCGCCGAGCACCGGCGGCTGCACGCGCTGTGCGGGCCGCGGACCAGGCTGGTCAACTCCTACGGCCTGACCGAGGCCACCGTCGACAGCAGCTACTACGAGGGCACCGCCGAGGAACTGGAACCGGGCCGGATGGTCCCGATCGGCCGGCCCTTCCCGAACAGCGCGCTGTACGTCCTCGACCGGTACGGCGAGCCCGTCCCGGCCGGAGTCCCCGGCGAACTGTGGATCGGCGGCGCCGGCGTGGCCGCCGGCTACCCGAACGACCCGGAGCAGACCGAACGGCGCTTCGTCACCCTCGACTTCGACGGCACCCCGCTGCGGCTCTACCGCACCGGTGACCTCGGCCACTGGGACACCGCCGGCACCGCGCACCTGCTCGGCCGGATCGACAACCAGGTCAAGGTGCGCGGCCACCGGATCGAGCCCGGGGAGATCGAGGCCCACCTCACGGCGCTGCCCGAACTCGCCCAGGCCTGCGTGGCGGTCCGGCCGGACGCCTCGGGCGAGTCCGTGCTGGTCGCCTACCTGGTGGCCGCCGAGGGCGTCCGACTGGACCGCCGTGAACTGCGCCGCCACCTCGCCGAGCACCTGCCCACCGTGATGATCCCCTCCTACCTCACCGAACTGCCGGCCCTGCCGCTCACCCCGAACGGCAAGGTCGACCTCGC
This sequence comes from Kitasatospora sp. NPDC001539, assembly GCF_040298565.1. Classification (NCBI taxonomy): domain Bacteria; kingdom Bacillati; phylum Actinomycetota; class Actinomycetes; order Kitasatosporales; family Streptomycetaceae; genus Kitasatospora; species Kitasatospora sp. NPDC001539. Next base: position 17,826 of record NZ_JBEPAK010000079.1, read on the forward strand.
CGCCCTGCCCGAGCCCGAGGCCGACACCGGCGGCGAGCGGCACGAACCCCCCGTCACCCTCTACGAGCTCAGCGTCGCCGAGCACTGGAAGAACCTGCTGGGCCTGGAGGACGTCGGACTCCAGCACGACTTCTTCGAGCTCGGCGGCAGCTCGATCCGGCTGATCGAGCTGATCCACCACCTGCAGACCGAGTTCAACATCAGCATCCCGGTCAGCCTGCTGTTCAAGGTCACCACCCTGCACGGCATGGCCCGCACCGTCGAGCAGATCATCACCGGCGAGGTGGCCGGCGGCGAGCCCTACCTGTGGTTCAACCCCGGGGCGCCCGAGACGCGCACGGTCTTCTGCTTCCCGCCGGCGGGCGGCCACGGCCTGGTCTACCGGCAGCTGGCCGCGCACCTCCCCGAACACCGGTTCGCCGCGTTCAACTACCTCACCGGCGACGACAAGACCGCCCGCTACGCGGACCTGGTCGAGGCGCTGCACGCCCCGGGACCGTACGTCCTGCTCGGCTACTCGCTCGGCGGCAACCTCGCCTTCGAGGTGGCCAAGGAACTGGAACGGCGCGGCCGCACCGTCGCCTCGGTCCTGCTGGTGGACGCCTACCGGACCGTGGAGGCCTTCGACCTGGGCGAGGAGCACGTGGCCGTCTTCGAACGGGAACTGCGCGAGCACCTGCACCGGCACACCGGCTCGCGGATCGTCGCCCAGGAGACCCTGGAACAGGCCCGGGACTACCTGGAGTTCTGCAGCCGGACCCCCAACACGGGCACGGTGAGGGCCCAGCTCGACGTGGTCTGCGAGCGCGACCGCCTCGGCGTCCACGCCGGCGGCGAGAGCGGGTCCTGGCACGGCGCCTCCACCACCGGCACCGCCGTGTACGCCGGGCACGGCAGCCACGCCGAGATGCTCGACGGCGGGTTCGCCGCCCGAAACGCCGAACTCGCGGGCGCCATCCTGGCCGGAGGCACCGCCGATGGCCGCGGCTGACCGCGGGCCGGACTGGTCCGCCAGGGAGCGGGCCGACGGCGGCCCGCCCCGGGTGATCGTGATCGGGGCCGGCCTGGCCGGCCTCGCCACCGGCTGCTACGCCCAGATGAGCGGACTGGAGACGCGGATCTTCGAGAAGCACGTCCTCCCCGGCGGCTGCTGCACCGCGTGGTCCCGGCACGGCTACCTCTTCGACTACTGCATCGACTGGCTGATCGGCACCGCCGAGGGCACCGGCGCCCACCAGGTCTGGCGGGAGCTCGGCGCGCTGGACGGCAAGTCGGTGGCGCACTTCGACACCTTCAACCGGGTCGTCGACGAGCACGGCCGGTCCGTCACCTTCCACACCGACCCGGACCGGCTCGAGGCCCACCTGCTGGCCCTCGCCCCCGGCGACGCCGCGCCGATCCGGGCCTTCTGCAAGGACCTGCGCCGCTTCGCCGCGATCGACCTGCCCTGGGACCTCACCCCGCCGCCGCTGCGCACGGCGGCCGAACGGCTGCGCACCCTGCGCGCCGTCCTGCCCGCCTTCCGGCTGTTCTGGCGCACCGCGACCACCCCGATGAGCGGCTTCGCGGAGCGCTTCCAGGATCCGCTGCTGCGCCGGGCCTTCCCGAACATGTTCCTCCAGGAGCCGGCCGGGTTCCCGCTGCTGCCGTACCTGTACACCCTGGCCGCCGCGCACACCGGCAACGCGGGCTTCCCCCAGGGCGGCTCGCTGGGGCTGGCCCGCTCGGTGGAGGAGCGGTACACCGCGCTCGGCGGGGTGATCGGCTACCGCTGCCGGGTGGACCGGATCCTGGTCGAGGACGGCCGCGCCGTGGGCGTCGAACTGCGCGACGGATCACGGCACTTCGCCGATCACGTGGTGGCCGCCTGCGACGGCCCGACGGTCCTCGACCGGCTGCTCGGCGGCCGCTACTCCAGCCCCGCCACCGACCGGCTGTACGGCGAGCTCCTTGACAAGCCCGGCAACCTCTACCCGGCCGTGGTGTCCGCCTTCGTCGGCGTCGACGGCCCGCTGCCGGCCGGTGAACCGCACAGCACCACCTACCTGCTCCCGCCCGAGCAGGGCGCCCGGCTCCCCGGCTCGCTCCAGCACAGCCTGGTGGTGCAACTGCGCTCCCAGTACGCGGAGGGCTTCGCCCCACCGGGCAAGTCGGTGCTGCACTGCACCTACTTCAGCGACTACCGCTCCTGGAAGGAGCTGCGCGTGCGCGACCGCCGGGCCTACCGGGCCCGCAAGCAGGAAGTCGCCTCGTTCGTCCGGGAGTTCCTGGCGCGGACCCACCCGGGGCTCGCCGGGCGGATCGAACTGGTCGACGTCGCCTCGCCGGTGACCACCGAGCGGTTCACCGGCAACACCTACGGCAGCATCCTCGCCTGGCAGGCCTTCTCGGAGGCCGAGGACGCCGCCAACCGCCTGGTCAACCGGGACCGGATGCGACTGCCGGGCCTCAAGGGCTTCTCCATGGCCGGGCAGTGGACCTCGCTCGGCGGCCTCATCCGGGCCGCCACCAGCGGCCGGTACGCCGCCCAGTACCTCTGCCGGGAACTCGGCCGGCCCTTCCGGGCCCGGCCCAGCGACAACCAGGAACCCTGGCACGCGGGCAAGTGGGGCCGCCTGCCGCAACTCGACCGGGCCACCGCGGGCCGGCTGGCCGTCGGAGGGCCGGAATGACGGGGACGAGCGGCAGCCGGGAGAGCATGGTCATCATCGGCGGGGGGCTCGGCGGCCTGTCCACCGGCTGCTACGCGCAGATGAACGGCTACCGCACCCGGATCCTGGAGATGCACGAACTGCCCGGCGGCTGCTGCACGGCTTGGGAGCGGGGCGAGTTCACCTTCGACTGCTGCGTCAGCTGGCTGCTCGGCAGCGGGCCGGGCAACGAGATGCACCAGATCTGGCTGGAGCTCGGCGCCCTGCAGGGCAAGCGGATGCGCAACTTCGACGTCTTCAACGTGGTGCGCACCCGGGACGGCCAGGCGGTCTACTTCTACTCCGACCCGGACCGGCTGGAGGCCCACCTGCTGGACCTCTCGCCCCAGGACGCCCGGCAGATCCGGCAGTTCTGCGACGGTCTGCGCACGTTCCGCCTCGCACTGACCCGCTACCCCTTCCTCAAGCCGGTCGGACTGATGGGCCGGTGGGAGCGCTGGCGGATGCTGGCCTCCTTCCTGCCGTACTTCAACGTGATCCGGCGCTCCATCTCGGTGCTGATGAGCGACTACTCGGCGCGGTTCCGCAGCCCGCTGCTGCGCGAGGCGTTCAACTTCGTGCTCTACGAGAAGCACCCCAACTTCCCGGTGCTGCCGACCTACTTCCAGCTCGCCTCGCACGCGGGCCGGTCGGCGGGCGTGCCGGAGGGCGGCTCGCTCGGCCTGGCCCGCTCGATCGAGCAGCGCTACCGCCGCCTGGGCGGTGAGATCACCTACAACGCCAAGGTGACCGAGATCCTGGTCGAGCGGGACACCGCGGTCGGGGTGCGGCTGAGCGACGGCCGGGAGGTGCGGGCGGACATCGTGGTGGCGGCCTGCGACGGGCGCACCACGATGATGGACCTGCTCAAGGGCCGCTACCTGAACGACACCTACCGCCGGCTGTACACCGAGACCCTCACCCGGCCGGGCATGGTGTTCCCCGGCTACCTGACCGTCTTCCTCGGCCTGCGCCGGCCCTTCCCGGCGGGCGACCCGTGCACCACGTACCTGCTCGACGAGGAGTTCGCGGCCCGGCTCACCGGCATCCGGCACCCGAGCATCAACATCCAGTTCCGCAGCCGCCACTACCCGGAGCTGTCGCCCGAGTCGACCACCGTCGTCTACGCCAGCTACTTCTGCGACATCGCCCCCTGGCGGCAGTTGAGCACCGGTCCCGAGCAGGCACCGCGGCTGCGGCGCGGCGAGGAACTGCACACCCTCCCGGTCGGCCGGGGCCGGGAGTACCAGCGGGAGAAGCGCCGGGTGCGGGACGCCGTCATCGAGTTCCTGGACGGGCACCACCCCGGGCTGCGGGAGGCGGTGTCCGTCAAGGACGTCTCGACCCCGCTCACCCAGGTCCGCTACACCGGCAACTACGACGGCACCGTGCTGGGTTGGCAGCCCTTCGTGGAGAGCGGGGAGACCCTGGAGGAGGAGATCAAGCGCAACGGGCCGGGGCTGCCGGGGCTGGCCAACTTCTACCTCTCCGGGGTCTGGGCGACGACCGGGGGGCTGATCCGCGCGGCCGCCGCCGGCCGGCACGTCGTCCAGTTCGTCTGCCGGGACGACCGCAAGCCGTTCACCGCGTCGGTCGACGACAGCGCGCCGCCGCCGATCCTGATCACCGAAGCCGTCGGGCCGGGCGCCCGGGAGTTTGGAGTCACCTCGTGAGGATCGAGAAATGGGTCGTCCAGGAGCACGTGGACGGCGTGCCGGAGGTCGACCGGGTGTACCGGAAGGTCGTGGAGGAGGTGGACGTCCGGCTCGCCGCGGACGAGATGCTGCTGCGCACCCGCTACGTGTCCGTGGACCCGTACCTGCACGGGATCGCGCTGGACACGCCGATCGGCGACCACATGGGCGCCGACGCGATCATGGAGGTGGTGGAGGCCGGACCGGCCGCGCGCTTCGCGGTGGGCGACCTGGTCCAGGGCTTCGGCGGCTGGTGCAGCCACGTGATCAGCGACGGCGAGCCCCGGCTCTGGCAGACCGGCACCTTCCCGATGGTCTTCCCGGCTTACCGACGGCTCGACCCCGCGCACTACGACGAGCAGCTGCCGATCAGCACGGCGCTCGGTGTGCTGGGCGGCCCGGGGATGACGGCCTGGGGCACGGTGGAGAAGTTCCTCGACGTCCGGCCCGGCTCGACGGTGCTGGTCAGCGGGGCGAGCGGCGCCGTCGGCTCGGTGGTCGGACAGCTCGCCAAGCACCGCGGGGCGCGGGTGATCGGCACCACGGCGACGCCCGCGAAGGCGGACTGGCTGCGCGAGCTGGGCTTCGACGAGGTGCTGCACTACCGCGACGGCGACGATCCCGAGCAGGTGGCCAAGGAGCTGGCCGTGCTCGCCCCGGACGGCGTCGACCGCTACTTCGACAGCCTGGGCGGCACGCTCACCGACGTGGTGTTCGAGGTGCTCGCGGTGGACAGCCGGGTGGCGGTGTGCTGGCAGTGGGGGAGCCAGGTCGGCGGCGCGTGGACGGGGCCCCGGCTGCTACCGATGATCATGTTCCCGCGCACCCTGATCCGCGGGATCTTCTCGCTGGAGTGGTTCACCGAGGAGAACTGGGCCGTGCTGCGCCGGGACCTCGGCGCCCTGGTCCGCGGCGGGCGGCTGCACTACCGGCAGACCGTCCACCACGGGTTCGACAGCATCCCGGCGGCGTACCGCAGCCTCTACGTGGACCGCTCGGCGAGCCGGGGCAAGGTCCTGGTCGAGCTGTGAGCACCCGGGCGGGCTGACGGGGCCCCCGGCGCGGGCCGGCCGGGGAGCACCTGCGGCACTCGTGGGGACGGGAGTGGGACAGGGCCCCTCGGCCTGGCGGAGTCGAGGGGCCCCGGTTCGGGATCAGCCCAGGGTGAACCAGGTGCTGCGGGACTTCTTCCACTCGGGGTGGGTGAGGTCCTTGGCGGCGGTGCCGTCGCCGTAGAGGTCGGCGGAGCCGTTGTCGGTGATCAGCTGGGCGCGGGCGCCCGGCGCGTCCAGGTTCGGCACGTCCGGAACGGCCTCCCAGGCGCCGGCGTCGCTGGTCGGCAGGTCGATCAGCTTGACCGGCGCGGAGCCCGGTCGGCCGTCCCAGCGGTACAGCGCGTACGGGGCGGAGTTGTCCTCGGCCGCCCAGGAGCCTGCCACGATGAGGTACTGGCCGAGGTCGTTGCGGCGCAGGTCGCGGATCGACAGGCCGCCGAGGTCCAGCTCGACCGGGTCGCCGAAGGTCGCGTGCGCGGCCGAACCGTCCAGCAGGGCCGGGAAGTCGGTGACGGGCACGAGCAGCGCCCGTCCGCCGGTCACCGCCGGGGTGAGCGGGGCGCGGAAGCCCACGTAGGCGGTGGTGGTGCTGCCGGGGGCGAACTCCAGGCCCTCGACGTTGAACCCGTCGATCTGCTTCGGCGCCTGTCCGTCGGCGGCGCCGGCCGCGAAGCCGTAGCGGTCGCCGTGGGCGCTGTCCCAGGCGATCAGGTCGTCGCGCAGGCCGTGGAACGAGCCCGCCAGGGACAGCTGGGTGTCGGCGCCGGAGCCGGTCACCTTGGTGGCGAACACGGTCTGCCGGTCCGGCTTGACCACGCCGTCCTTGTTGTTGCCCAGCGAGCCCGTCCAGTAGACCGTGTCGCCGACCCGGGTGGCGGCCTCGATGTCGATCTCCTTGGAGACGCCGAGCGCCGAGCTGAAGTCCCAGGTGCGGATCGGCGCCCCGGACCTGTCGCGGTCGTAGAGCCGCAGGGTGTTGGACTCGTCGTCACCGACCAGGATGTATCCGCCGCCGGCGTCCACGGCGGCGGAGGCGTCGCTGGAGCCGGTGAGGTAGCGGGCGGCGGCGGAGTTCCGGACGGCGGCCGAGGCCGCGTAGTGCAGGGTGCGGGTGGCCGTCTTGCCGCCGAGGCCGGTGAGCTTGACGGTCAGGTCGGTGTAGCCGACGCCCTGGGCCGCGACCGCCAGGGTCCGGGTGCCGCCGGTGCCGGCCACCGTCACGTCGGAGGTCCGGGCGACCGAGCTGCGGGTGCTGGCCGAGGCGGCGACCGTCAGGGCGGAGGCGGCGGCGCCGCTCTGCGCCACCGTCACGGTGACCGTCGGGTCCCCGGTGGCCCCGACCGCGCCGGACAGGTAGCCGGCGGAGAGGGTGATCGTCGGGGTGCCGTACGAGGCCGCGGCCGCCGGGACGGCCGGCAGGGCGAGCACGGGCAGGGCGGCGACGGCGACGGCCAGCGGGAGCAGGCGACGGGAACGTGGCACGGGGACAGCCTCTCGACGCGGGGGAGTCGGGCGGGACCCAAGCCTGCCGGCCGTCGGCCAACGCCGCCCTTACACCGGCGGACGAGCGGACGAACAGCAGGCTTCCGCGCCGGTGGTGGCGGCGGACCCCGGACGACCGGCAGGTTCCGCGGTCGCGGCGGACCCGTGCGGAAGGCGTGCCGGGCGGTCCGCGGTCAGCCGGTGAGGCCCGCGGCGCGCAGGCGGCGCTCGACCTGCGCCCACTCCGGGGCGACCGGGGCCGTCCGGTGGGTGCCCGTGCCCCTGTCCTTGAAGCCGCTGGAGGTGGACACGCAGACCACCGGGCCGTCGTCCGGGGCCTGCGCGCCGAGGCTGCGCAGGCCGGCCAGGCCGGCGGCCGCGGAGAGTTCCGTCCACAGGCCGGCCCGGGCCAGTTCGGCCTGGGCGTCGGCGAGTTCCGTGTCGCTCACGGTCAGCGCCCGGCCGCCGCTCCCGCGCACCGCGACCACGCCCCGGTAGCCGCTGACCGGGGAGGCGATCGAGTACGCGTCGCTCGGTGCGACCGTCAGCCGGGCGGCCGGGAGGCCCTGGGCGAGGGCCCGGTGCAGCGGTCCGGAGGCCGCCGACTCGCAGGAGAAGATCCGCGGCACGCGTTCCGCAAGGCCGAGGCGGCGCAGCTCCGCGAAGCCCTTCCAGACGCCGAACAGCAGTTCGCCGTAGCCGGTCGGTACGAACACCGCGCTCGGCACGCCCACGTCTTGGAAGATCTCGTAGGCCACCGTCTTGTAGCCCTCGGGGCCGTACGGGTGGCCCGTGTGGGTGGTCGTCAGGTTGCTGACGGGGTGCAGGCCCAACCGCTCGACCACCTGCCGCAGCAGCGGCCAGCGGGCCTCCCACGGCACCGGCAGCACCACCGCGCCGTAGGCGTTGAGGAAGGCGTCCACGGCGGGCGGCGTGTCCGGGCCGGTGAGGACGACGCAGGGCAGCCCGGCGCGGGCGGCGTAGGCGGCGGCCGAGGCGCCGTGGTTGCCGGAGGACGCGACGGCGATGCCGGGCGCGCCGACGCCCACGGCGGCGCTGGTGGTGCAGCGGTTCAGGCGGTCCTTGTGGCTCCAGGTGGGGTTGCGGGACTCGTCCTTGACGTGGACGCCCGGTCGGATCTCCACCATCGGGGTGGCTCCCTCGCCCAGGCCCGGGGCGAGCAGCGGGGGCAGCAGCGGCGCCCAGCGCTCCAGGCCGCCGCGGGCTCCGGCGGGGGCTCCGTCGGTGGCTCCGTCGGTGGCTCCGGCGGGGGCTCCGTCGGTGGCTCCGGCGGGGGCGAACAGGCGGGCCGGGTCGGCCTGGTCGTAGGCGTAGTCGAGCTCGACGGGGTAGGAGACGTCCGCCGTGCTCGTCCGCGGGCAGCCTGCGGTGAGCGGGGGCCAGAGCGGGAAGTCGAGGTCCGGATCGCCGAGGGAGCGCTGGCCGGTGGCGAGGGAGGCGCCCGCCGCCGTGCCGGGGGTGGTTTCCCATGTCATGTAAGCACCATAGCCGCGTTGGAGGTGCTACAGGTGAGGGTTTGTGATTCTCCTGGGAACGGGCACACTCAGCGGGACGTCCGGTGGCCGGACAGGAACGGGGTCGCGATGGACAGCGGAATCCGGGAGATGGTCGACGCGCTGGCGGAGGCGCGGCGGCAACTGCGGGAGAACGCCCTGCCGAAGGTGCGGGAGCTCAGGGAACCGGTCGCCGTGGGTGGTGAGCACCACCTGCTCGGTCCGGCGGCCGACCTGCTGGCCGCGCTGGCGGAGCTGCTGGGCGGCGTCGAGCCGCGGGTCACCTCGTCGCAGGCGCACCACGCGCATTTCGAGGCGGCGAAGCGGCTGCAGGAGCAGGCGGGCTACCTGCGCGGCAGGCAGCAGGAGATCAGGGGGCTGACCGGGTGAGAGCCGCCGACGCCCCGTCGTGGGGCGCCGGCGGCCGTCCCGGCCGCTCAGCGGTGGTTCGCGAACTGCACCACCTGCTGGTACGTCGGACGGTTCTGCCAGGTGGTCTTGTCGTCCGTCACCCCGCCCAGCGGCCGCTGGATGATGGTGTCGGCGCACCACTGGTCACCGGCCGAGCAGTCGCCGTCGCCCGGGTAGACCTGGGAGGCCGGCTGTGCGGCGGCCTGCTTGAGGGTGTTCAGCAGCACGTTCCGGCAGGCCGTCAGGTCGCCTCCGCCGCAGTACGGGCGGGCCAGCGGGCCGGCGACCTGGTCGCCCAGGACGGACCGCAGGTCCTTGTCCAGGTAGCTCCACCAGCCGTACTGGAACGCCGAGCCCTTGTGGGGGATGGACTCGTTGGCGCTCACCGGGCCGCCGGCGGCGGCGCCGGTTTGGCCGCCGGAGGGCGACTCGTTGATCTGGAGGGCGCCGGTCAGGGCGGTGAAGAGCTGGTCGCCGAGTCCGGGGCGCATGACGCCGTCGGCGACCAGCGGCCACCAGGCGTCCATCACCCGGATCGCGGCGGCGTCCGCGTAGCCGTGACTGCCCGGTGAGGTCTCCTTGCGCTGACCTCCGTCGGCGAGCCAGACCTCCAGCTGCTGCAGCGCCGTCAGGGTGGCGGGGTCGGTGACCGGGCCGCTGCGCAGGACCCGGATGAGGTCCGGCAGGACGTCCTCGGCCCGCAGGTCGGCGAGGGCGGCGCCCTCCATCGCCTGGGTGAGCGAGACCCGGCTGACCTTGCCGCCGTGGTCGAGCAGCGCCTTGACCCGGTCGTCGAGCAGGTTGGCCCGGTGCACCGAGCCGTTGCCGAAGCCGGCCGCGGTGTAGCCGGCGGCCTGCTTGTTGTTCCAGGAG
>NZ_JBEPAK010000080.1:0-27487 GCF_040298565.1 Kitasatospora sp. NPDC001539
TCCTGCTTTGCCACCACCCCACCCCCCCCCCCCCCCCGCGGGGGCCCCCCCCCCCCCCCCCCCCCCCCCCGGGGCGGGGGCCCCCCCCCCCCCGCGCGGGGGGGGGGCGCGCGGCGCGCCCCCCCCCACGAGTCCGGTTTCGCGGCGACCCTTTCCGCTTGCCGGTCCATGCGCCCTGTCCGATCCGCACCCGGGCGGAATCCGCCCGGGGACTGCTCCGGGCCCTTCCACGGGTGGTCGGTCCACCCGCGGTCGTCCACCTCCGGCGCCCCCGCCGTCGGTGGTGCCCGGGGCGGTCAGTGGGGGACCGGCGCGAAGATGACGTTGATGTTCTTGTTGCCCTGACCGGCCAGCACGTTGCCCGCGTTGTCCTTCGCCGCGAGGGTGTTGGCCTGGTTCGAAGCACCGGCGCCGGTCGCCGTCTGCTGGGTGGAGACGTAGTTGCCGTCGACCCCGCCGAACACGTTGCCCGTGCCGCTGTTGGACACCACGCCGGCGTTGGAGCCGCCCGCGGCACCCGCGCCGTCGTCGGCGGCCGCGGCGCCGGCACCCGCCAGCAGCAGGCCGGCCGCCAATGGAGCGGCGAGCAGAAGGCCGCACACCCGACGGGTGTGTTTGCAAGCCATGTGCACCTCCAAGAAACTGTTCATCGTGCAATCGGAGCACGAGCTGCGGGAGTTCGCCGGCCAGACGAACGCCCGGTGGCTGCGACGCCGGAAGCCAGACTTCCGCAACAAATCGACAAAGCACTAGCCGACGCCGCGTTTTTCGCCCTTTCGCGTGATATCCACTCGGGCCGCGAATACCGGTCTCGGATCCGGACGGGCCGCCGACACACCGCTCCCGACCTGCGATGCCGCCTGAAAGACGGCCGATCGGCGGCCTGCGCGAAGCGGCGCCCCCCACGTCACCGGAGTCGCCGGTCGCACCACCCCGGCGCAGTCCGGACGTGAACGCGCCCCCGAAAAGTTCGACCACCCTTCCATGTCGACTTTTCAGCCATTCACAGACGATCCGAAAGTCATATGGAAAAGACGGGAAAAATGGCCCATCCAGTGACATTCTCGAGGGGTTTTGAAAATCAGACCATTTTACCTGGATTGAGGATTCCCAGCGGGTCGAAGACCGCCTTCACCTGCCGCTGGAGGTCCAGGGCGACCGGCCCCAGCTCACGCGCCAGCCACTCCCGCTTGAGCAGCCCGACGCCGTGCTCACCGGTGATCGTGCCGCCCAGCTCCAGCCCGAGCGCCATGATCTCGTCGAAGGAGCGCTGGGCCCGGACCGCCTGCTCCGCGTCCGCGGCGTCGAAGATCACGATCGGATGGGTGTTCCCGTCCCCGGCGTGGCTGACCACCCCGATGGTCAGGTCGTGCCGTCCGGCGATCTCGGCGACGCCGTTCAGCATCTCGGCCAACCGGGAGCGCGGCACCGCCACGTCGTCGATCATCGTGGTGCCCAGCCGGTCCATCGCGGGCAGCGCCAGCCGCCGGGCCGCCAGCAGCAGGTCCGACTCCGCCTGGTCCTGGGCCGGCACCACCTCGGTCGCCCCGGCCTTCCGGCACAGTGCGGCCGCCCTCGCCAGCTCCGCCTCCCGGTCCGGCCCGTCGAAGGCCACCAGCAGCAGCGCCCGGGTCGACTCCGGCAGACCCATCCGCCCCATTTCGTTGACGGCCCGCACCGAGACCGCGTCCATCAGCTCCATCAGCGACGGGGTCAGTCCGCGCGCCATCACCTCGCACACCGCCGCCCCGGCCGCGTCCGCGCTCGGGAACTCCGCCGCCAACGCCAACTGCGGAGCCGGCGCGGGCCGCAGCGCCAGCACCGCCCGCACCACGACCCCGAGGGTGCCCTCCGAGCCGACCAGCAGCCGGGTGAGGTCGTACCCGGCCACGCCCTTGGCCGTCCGGCGCCCGGTGGAGAGCAGCCGCCCGTCCGCCAGCACCACGTCCAGCCCGAGCACGTACTCGGCGGTGACCCCGTACTTCACGCAGCAGAGGCCGCCCGCGCCGGTGCCGATGTTGCCGCCGATCGTGCAGGACTCCCAGCTGGACGGGTCCGGCGGGTAATACAGCCCGAACTCCCCCACCGCACGCGACAGTTCGGCGTTCACCACACCGGGCTCCACCACCGCGATCCGGTTCACCGGGTCGATCTCCAGGATCCGGTTCAGCTTCACCAGGGACAGCACGACGCAGCCGTCCACCGCGTTCGCGGCCCCCGACAGCCCGGTCCGCGCCCCCTGGGGCACCACCGGCACCCGCAGCTCGGTCGCCGTGCGCAGCACGTGCTGCACCTGCTCCACCGTCTCCGGGAACACCACCACCGCGGGCGTGCCCGCGGCGCAGAAACCGGCCATGTCGTGGCTGTAGGCGGCGGTCACACCGGGGTCCACCACGACGGCCTCCGCCGGGAGGCCCTGCGCCAGCCGGTCCGTCAGATCACCCATCGCCGCCTCCGCTCCGCGCCCACCCGCCCCCGCCCTCCGCACTCTGCCCCGAGGGCAGGGGGTGGGCAAGTGGGCCTCGGCCCGCTCGGAAGCCGGCCCCGGAAACACCGAGGGCGGGTGCCGAGTGGTCTCGGCACCCGCCCTGTGCAGGTGGTTCTCCTACCGGCGGAGAGCGTGGGATTCGAACCCACGGTGACGGGTCACGCCACGACAGTTTTCAAGACTGTTCCCTTAGGCCGCTCGGGCAGCTCTCCAGGCGGAGGTCAGCCTAACGGGTCGGGCGGGGTTCGGTGCACACGATTCCGCGCGCCCCGGTCACTGGTCCCCGTCCCGCTGGCCGAGGGTGACCTTGGTGGTGAACGTCTGGCCGTTGCGGGTGTACTCGACGTCGACGGTCTCGCCCGGCTTGTGCGTCCAGATCCGGCTGACCAGGGCGGGACCGTTCTCGATCGGCGCGCCGCCGAGCTTGGTGATCACGTCGCCCGGCTTGAGGCCGGCCTTGTCGGCCGCGCCGCCGGGGGTGACGGCCGGCTGGCCTTGGATGTCGCGGGTCTGGATCTGCGCGCCGTCGCCCTTGTAGTCGTCGTTGCGCAGCACGTCGAGCTTGGCGTAGACCGGCTTGCCGGTCTTGATCAGGGTGTCCGCGACCCACTTCGCCTGGTTGATCGGGATGGCGAAGCCCAGGCCGATGCTGCCGGCCCGGCCGTTGGCGGAGGCGTTGGACTGGATCGCCGAGTTGATGCCGATCACCGCGCCGCTGGAGTCGAGCAGCGGGCCGCCGGAGTTGCCGGGGTTGATCGAGGCGTCGGTCTGCAGGGCGTTCATGTAGGAGGCCTGCGAGCCGGTCTCGTCACCCGAGGCGACGGGGCGGTCCTTGGCGCTGATGATGCCGCTGGTGACGGTGGACTCCAGGCCGTACGGCGCACCGATCGCGATCGTGGCGTCGCCGACGTTGACCTTGTCGGAGTCGGCCAGCGCCAGCGGGGCCAGCTTGTCCTTCGGCGGGTTGTCGATCTTGACCACGGCGACGTCGTAGCCCTCGGCGTGGCCCAGCACCGAGGCGCTGTACGACGAGCCGTCGGCGAACTTGACGGTCAGTTTGCCGCCGCCGAGGGTCGGGGCGACGACGTGGTTGTTGGTGAGGATGTGGCCCTCGGTGTCGAAGACGAAGCCGGTGCCGGTGCCCGACTCGGTGCTGCCCTGCGCCTTGATGGTGACGACGCTGGGCAGCGCCTTCTGCGCGATGGCGGCGATCGACCCGGGGGCGGGCTCGTTCTTCTGGGTGTTGCTGGCCTGGACCGTGGTGCTGCGGTGGTCGTTCGCCGAGCTGCTGCTGTCGTTGCGGTCGGCGGCGACCACGCCGATCGCGCCGCCGGCCACACCGGCGACCAGCGCCACCGCCGCGAGCAGGGCCACCAGGCCGCCGCGCTTCCTGCGCGGGCCGCCGGGGCCACCGGAGTGGTCGGCCGGGTAGCCGAGCGGGCCGCCGGGGCCGCCCGGGTAGCCCGCACCGCCGGAGGTGGCGTCGTGGCCGGCGCCCCAGCCGCCGAGCGGCTGGCCGGCGCCGAACGGGTGGTGGCCGTGCTGGGCCGGCGCACCGCCGGGCCCGGCACCGTACGGCTCGTGCGCGCCGGCGGCGGGCACGCCGTGGGAGGGGGTCGCGTACGGGTTGGAAGCCGGCGGCAGGGCCGGAGCGACCGGGGCCGCGGGCGACGCCGCCGGGGCCGCGGCTGGCGGCGCGGGCGGCAGGACGGGCGGCGGGGCGTCGACGTAGCCGGTGGCCGGGTCGACGGCGGGCGCCGCCGGGGCCTCGGGCGCGGGGACCTTGGTGAAGGCCATGGTGGGCTTGTGACCGCCCTCGGCCGGGGTGCCCTCGGGGGCGGCGCCCTCGGCTGCGGTCGGCGCGGGCCCGGCCTCCGGCGCCGGGACCCGGCTGAACGCCATGGTCGCCCGGTGCCCGCCCTCGGCGGCGTCGGCCGGAGCCGGATCAGCGGCCGCCGGCCTCGCCTCGGGCTCGGGGACCCGACCGAACGCCATGGTCGGCTTGTGACCTCCCTGAGCGGTGCCTTCGGGAGCGGCCCCTGCCGCCTCCTGGGGACCCGCGGGCTGCTCCCCCTGCGGCCCGGTGGGCCCAACCTCGCGCTCGGTGCTCACGGACGACCTCCATAGCTGACAGAACCAAGGACCATAGTTTTTCGCACCATCGATTCGATTGCCGTAAGGACCCCTCTGAAGAACTCATAAGAATCCTTAGCCGGTGCCGACGACAGCGCCGGAGCCGGCTTCCACGGCGGCGCCGGCGGCGGCGGTCGAGGGACTCCCCTCCCCCCGTCCGGGCGTTCCGCGATGCGGACGGCCCACCCGTGGCCTTGGCGTTCGTACCCTCGCCGGTTAGCCTGTCGCTCACAACTGACACGCGGGAGCTTGGACCGACCAGGCTGAGAGTGCGCATGTCGACGGTACGCCAAGCAGTAGCGGGCGGACCGTCGAGGGGGCGCTGACCGCCGGAACCTGTCCGGGTAATGCCGGCGTAGGGAGTATCGGCCATGCCGCCTGCTTCGCCATCCTCTTCTTCGAACGCCTCCGCGTCCAAGGATTTCCTTGATCGTCCCGGGGGCCCGGACGCGCGCCGGGACGCGGACCCGGCCGACGCCGCCACCGCCACCGCCACCGCCACCGCCACCGCCACCGCCACCGCCACCGCCACCGAACGGGTCGAGGCGCCGCTGGTGCTGGACACCGAGCCGCCGCGCACCCTGCGCTTCCGGGACCACTTCGCGCTCTGGATGAACCTGGGCGTCAGCCTGATCGGCTTCTCCACCGCCGCCACCGTGCTCGGCGAGAAGGGCAGCGAGCTGTCGGTGGCCGCCGCGGTGACCGCGATCGTGACCGGTACGGCCGTCGGCACCGCGATGCTCGGCGTGGCCGCGCTGATCGGCGCCCGCACCGGTGCCCCCGCGATGGCCAACCTGCGCGGACTGTTCGGCACCCGGCTGTCCTACCTGCCGACCGTGCTGAACATCGTCCAGTGCATCGGCTGGGGCGTGTTCGAGCTGCTGACCATCACGGCGGGCGCCCAGACCGTCGCCCACACGAGCGGCTACCGCTGGCTGTTCGTGCTGCTCGCGGGCGCGCTGACCACCGCGCTGACGATCTGGCCGCTGGGCGCGATCGCGGTGCTGCGCCGCTTCGTGGCCGGTGCGGTCGCCGTCGCGATGGTGTACTTCACCGTCCAGCTGGGCCGCCAGGGCGTGCCCGACCCGGGCGCGGGCAACTGGCACGGCTTCCTGGGCGCCACCGACGCGATGATCGCGGTGTCGATCTCCTTCGTGCCGATGGCCGCCGACTACACCCGGCACTCCCGGACCGCGCGCTCGGCCTTCTGGGGCAGCTTCTCCGGCTACACCGTCGCCCAGGTCTGGTGCTACGTGCTCGGCCTGATGGCGCTGCTGCAGTCCGACGGCGACCCGAGCCGGATGTTCGACTCCTTCCTCGGCGTCTGGGCCGGCTGGCTGTTCCTGCTGGTGCTGGTGGTGCGGGAGACCGACCAGTCCTTCGCCAACGTGTACTCGACCGCGATGTCGCTGCAGAACCTGCTGCCGCGGGTGGACCGCCGGGTGCTGAGCGGCGGGATCGGCGTGCTGACCACCGTCCTCGCGCTGCGGATCGACAGGTTCACCGACACCTACAACAACTTCCTCGGGCTGATCGGCTCGGTGTTCGTCCCGCTGCTCGCGGTGCTGGCGGTGGACTACTTCCTCGGCGCCGGCCGGCACGGCTGGGACCTCTCCGACACGGCGCCGTCGCGCTGGCTGATGCTGCTGCCGTGGGCCCTGGGCTTCGCGGTCTACCAGTTCATTGCGCCGACCGCGGTCGCCGCCTGGTGGACGGACTTCTGGACCTCGGCGCAGCAGGCGCTGCACTTCACCCCGCAGGAGTGGACCTCCGCCTCGCTGTTCGCCTTCCTGGTACCGGCCCTGGCGACCTGGGCGCTCACCCCGCTGACCCGGCGCGCCGCGCGGAGCTGAGGCACGGGGGCGGAGCTGAGGCACGGGAGGCGGAGCCGGCCCCGGGGATTGGGACCGCCTTCGCCTCCGCTTCACCTGCGCCGCCTATCGTTGGGGCCGTGACCAGCCCAGACCTGTCCTCGACGCAGGCGCGCACCGCGCCCTCCGTCCAGGTGATCGCCCACCGCGGTTCCTCCCACGCCCTGCCCGAGCACACCCTCGCGGCCTACCGGCGCGCGCTCGACGAGGGCGCGGACGCCGTCGAGTGCGACGTCCGGGTGACGGCCGACGGCGAGCTGGTCTGCGTGCACGACCGCCGCATCGGCCGGGTGTCGAACGGCCAGGGCACCGTCTCCGCGATGACGCTGGCCCAGCTGGAGGCGTACGACTTCGGCGCCTGGAAGACCGGCCGCCCCAGCACCGACCCCGAGCTGCGCGGCGTGCTGCGGCTGGAGCGCCTGCTGGAGCTGGTGGTGGACTGCGGGCGCCCGGTGGACCTGGCGATCGAGACCAAGCACCCGGTGCGCTTCCGCGGCCGGGTCGAGGCCGAGCTGCTGCGGATGCTGGAGCGGTTCAAGATCGGCGCGAGCCGGGAGGGCGACCGCCCGTCCGCCCGGATCATGAGCTTCTCCTCGATCGCGCTGAACCGGGTGGCCCTCGACGCGCCGGAGTACCAGCGGGTGTTCCTGTTCGAACGGATGCTGCCGCTGCTGGGCCGCCTGCGGCCGGGCGGTCCGCTGCCGGGCGGGGCCCGGATCGCCGGTCCGGGCATCGACCTGGTCCGGGCCCGGCCGCAGCTGGTCACCCGGCTGCGGGAGCTGGGGCACCAGGTGCACGTGTGGACGGTGGACGAGCCGGCCGACGTCGAACTCTGCCTGGAGCTGGGGGTGTCCGCGATCATCACCAACCGGCCCGCCGAGGTGCTGGCGCAGCTCGGGCGATGATCGTCCGGCGATCGCCCGGTGATCGTCCGGCGGGGGAACGGTGGTCGGGCGGTGCTCGGGCGGCGGTCGGGCGGCGGGCCGGGGACCGGTCCGGACGAACGTGATCCCTCCGGTCGGCAGCCAAACCTTCCGTGCACGGTTTTGCCGGAATTCCTGCTGTCGGCGCGACGGAGGGTGAGCACGGAATGACCTCTCGTCGACCCTGAGTCGCACCGCCGGAAATGGACCCCCGGGATCCTCCGGTGGTCGTTTCCGACGCATTACCAAGGGGCATCCATCCCTCGGCATACGCTGAAGGAGGTCCGGGGGTGGCGTTGATGGTGGCGCGTTCGGTGCCCGCAGAAGTCGGGCCGACTTCTTCGACCATGGCAGTACCGCACTGTCCGGCGAGTGTCGGCGTCGCCCGGCGCAGGCTGCGTCGGGACCTGGGGGAGCGGCGGATACCCGAGCCGGTGATCGACGACGCCGTCCTGGTCCTCTCCGAGCTGTTGAGCAACGCCTGTCGGTACGCCCGCCCGCTCGGCCCGCTCCCCGCCCTCGGCCGCGGGGCCCGGGCCGAGGTGGTGGACCAGCTGCTGGTCGGAGTCCCCTCCGGGCCGCACCCGGCGGTGGACGGCCGGGAGCACGGCGAGGGCACGGACGGCTCGGACGGACCGGACGGCGGGGTGCTGGTCCGCTGGCAGGTGCACGCGGACGGCGTGCTCACCCTGGAGGTCACCGACGGCGGCGCGGCCACCCGGCCGCTGCCCGCCAGCCCCTCGCTGACCTCGCGCGGCGGCCGCGGCCTGAGCATCGTCGACCAGCTGGCCGGCGACTGGGGGGTGCGCGACGCGCCCGGCGAGGTGACGGTCTGGGCAGCACTGCCCACCCGGGCCCGGCACGCCCGGCGCACCGGCGGCGACGCGCGCAGCGCCTGACGCACCGTCCCACGGCCACCGCTCTCCTGCCGCCGGCCGCCGACCGCGCACCGGCGGACCAGGCGCCCGTACGGCGACCGCACGCCTGCCGACCGGACGCCCGTACGGCGGGCCGCACACCGGCGGACCAGGCGCCCGTACGTCGGCCGCACGCCTGCCGACCGGACGCCCGTACGGCGCCGGCCCCGACGCGTTCCCGCGCGCCCGGGGAACGTCAGTAGGCTTCCCGGAGCAAAGGACCACCGTTCCCGGGAGAGCCGCACCATGGGCAAGAAGGCCGCCAAGAAGGCGCCGCAGCGCCAGTCCACCACCGCCGTCGCGGGCGAAATCCCCGTGGTCGGGGCCCGTGAGAACTGCCCCTGCGGCTCCGGCCGCCGCTACAAGGCCTGCCACGGCCGGGAGGCCTCGCACGCGGTGCAGGAGCTGGTGCACCGCCCGTTCGAGGGCCTGCCGGGCGAGGCCGACTGGGTGGCGCTGCGCGAGCTGGTGCCGGCCGCCACGGCGCCGCTGACGCTCGCGCCCGGGGTCGCCGAGACCGCCAACGGCGACGTCCCGTCCGTCACCCTGGCCACCGTGCTGCCGCTGGCCTGGCCGGCCCTGCGCCGCCAGGACGGCTCGATCCTGCTCGGCCTCCAGACCCAGTCCGCCTCCGGCGACCTCAGCCGGGACCTCGCGGACGCCCTGGAGCTGGCCCTGGCCACCGAGCCCGGCACCCCGGTGCCGGCCCGCCGGACCGTGCCGGGCGGGCGCCGCCTCCAGGACCTGCTGGACACCACCGCCGAGTTCACGCCCACCGTGCACACCGGCTTCGAGTTCTGGCTGGAGGACGCCGAGACCGCCACCGGCGAGGTCGCCGCCTCGCTGGAGCGCGCCAACGCCTCGGCCATCCCGACCGAGAAGCTGGCGGGCCTGGACGCCGCCTACTGGTGCGGCACCCCGGACAAGAACCACCTGCGCTGGGTGATGACCGTGCCCGAGGAGAAGCTGCTGGACGCGCTGGCCCGGCTGAACGCCGCCGGCGAGGCCTCGCTCGGCCCGGACACCCGCCTGGTCGGCTCCTTCCGGGCGCACGGCCTGACCGTCCCGGTGTGGGACCTCCCGCTCGCCATGACCGCCACCGACTGCGAGAAGCCGGCCGCGGAGTTCGCCGAGCGCCTCTCGGCCGTCCTCACCGACGGGACCCCGCTGACCGCCGAGGAGCGGCGCGCCCGCGCGAACCTGGTGAACCGTCAGGTCACCTTGAACTAAAGCCCGCTGGATTCGGGTGATACGCGTCACATTGTCGCCATGAAGGGGCAATTTCCGGCCCTGGAGGGCCTCTTGGAAATTGGCGCGGGCGCGGATCCTTGTTACTGTCTAAAGAGTCCGGCCGCTGGTGCATCCCCCGTCGCCAGCGGCCGGATCTTTTGCTTTCCGGAGCGGCCCGTTCGAACGGCCCGCCCGAGCGGGCCCCGGAGGGCCCGCGGAGCCGGCGCCGGTCAGTGCGCCGAGTGCCCGCTGTCCAGCCGGACCGTCGCGTCCACCAACTCGCCCAGCAGCGGCCCGACCTGCGGCAGCCGGACGCCACCGTCCGCCGCCGGCTTCGGCGCCAGCACCCAGCGCACCCTCCCCCAGCCTCCGACCGGGGGGACCCCCGCGGCCGCCCCGCCGGGCGGCAGCGGGAGGAAGCCGCCCGGCCCGTGGTAGCGCAACGATCCTGGTACCCAAGGGAGTTGGGCGAGCATCTCGCCGAGTGCGTCGAGCGAGTACGGGGCCACCAGCAACGCGTAGCGGCCCGGCATCGCGAGCACCGGGCCGAGCGGCAGCCGCAGCGCGCCCAGGTAGACCAGGGCCCGCGCCCCGGCCGCCGCGGGCAGCGAGACCGCGGCGACGGCGGAGCCGGTGGCCGCCAGCACCGGCGCGTCCGGGCTCTGCCGCTCCCACCACCAGCGCACCATCCGGGGGTCCGTGGTGGCGGCCAGCAGCGACGGGTCGTGCGGATGCGCGCCGGGCACCGGGCAGTCCGGATCCCCGCAGGAGCAGCGCCCACCGCACAGCACGGTGCCCGGCACCACCGGCCAGCGGTACTCGACGGCGGCCGTCAGGGCCGCGTCCAACCGGGCGGACGACTCCTTCGGCCGGCTCTTCGGGTTCTCACGCATGGCGCTCGTTCCTTTCCCTGACCGCTCGGTTCGCTCCGCCCCACCGGCATCCGTCGGGACTCGCCACGCGGGCCCGCGGCGGCACGGCCCCGGGCGGCGCGGAGCGGGGCGGGCGGCACGGCGGACGGCGCGGCTACGACGTGGAGCACGGTGTGGAGCACGACATGAGAAGGGCCGCGCACTGGAACAGGCCCTTGGAACGAGAATCCCGTATGCGACCGGATGGACGCCGCCCGGGCGCGCTCGGTTCCACCGTACGAGTGAGAGACTTCCGGCCGGCCCAATGCGCGGGCGGCTCGGGCATACGATCCGGACGGCCGCCCGGTCCGTCCCCACGGTTCTGCCCGCTCCCGGCCCCCTCCATGCCTGCGGACCCGACCGGCGCGCGCACGAACCGTTCACGCCCTCCGACCGGGGTGATGACGGAGCGGAACGGCCACCGCGGCGCCCCGGATCTGGACATGCCCCGAATGGCCTGTGTAGAAGTGGTGGCATTGCTGTCGATCAATGACGAGTAGTAGCGAAACGAGGCGAAACGCGTCCTTTGGCCGTGCTCGCTCCACATCGGCCGTATCTGGGGGTTCCGCATGGCACGTAGCACCGCGTCAGGAGTGGCGGCATGACCGAGTCCCACCCGTCGACCTCCCACCCGTCGCCGACGACCGCCGAGCTCTGCGAACCCGGCTGCCCGGGCGGCCTCACCGTCCTCGACCCGCCGGGTCTGCCCGGCCCCGCCGACACCCCGGAGGGAACCGGGGGCGACCTCGCGGCGCCCTCCGGCACCGTGCAGGACCGTTTGGCCGGACGCCTGTCCGATATCACCAGCCTGCACGAGCACACCGAACGGCTCGCCCGCGCCCGCGGCCTCACCGCCACCCTGGACGCCGTCCTCGCCTCCGGCGCCGCGCTGCTCGGCGCCGACCGGGGAGTCCTGGTCACCCTGATGCCGGGCGGCGGCCCCGGCCAACCCGTCGGCCTCGGCCTCGACCGGGCCAGCCTCGGCGCCCTGGAGACCGTCCCCACCGAGCAGAGCCTGCTCGCCATGCTGCTGCGCGAACGGGACCGCCCCGAACAACTGCACTCCGCCGACCTCGCCGAGGACCCGGCCATCGGCGACCGGCTCCGCGAACTGGCCGTCCACCTCGGCCTCGGCGGCGCCTTCGGCCTGCCGCTGGCCACCACCGAGGACGGCCCGCTCGCGGCCGCCGTCTGGTTCTACGACCGGCCCGCCTCCCCCACCGGCTGCCGGCGCGAACTCGCCCGCCGCTACTGCGAGACCGCCGCGCCGCTGCTCGCCAAGCAGCTGGAGGCCGAGCGCGTCCTGCGCACCACCGAGGCGCTGCGCCGCGGCCTGCTGCCGGACCGGCTCCCCCGGCAGGACGGGCTGCGACTGGCCGCCCGGCTCGTCCCGGCCGGCCTGGACCGCTCCTGCGGCAGCGACTGGTACGACGCCATCCCGCTGCCGGACGGCTCCGTCGGCCTCACCGTCGGCTCGGTCTTCGGCGACGGCCCCGGCGCGGGCCCCGGCTCCGCCCCCGGCGCCGCCGCCGCGATGGGCCGGATCCGGGCCGCGCTGCGGGCCTACGCGGTGCTCGAGGGCGAGGACCCGGTCTCCGTCCTGGGCGACCTGGAACTGCTGCTCAAGACCACCGAGCCGACCCGCACCGCCACCGCCGTCTACGCCTGGATCGAGCCGGAGGAGCGCCGGGTCACCCTCGCCGGTGCCGGACACTGCCCGCCGATCCTGGTCGGCCGGCACGGCGCCGAGTTCGTCGAGACCTCGCTCTCCGCGCCGCTCGGCATGCTGGCCTGCTGGGAGGCCCCCGGGGTCGAGTTCACCGCCGAACGCGGCGACACCCTGCTGCTCTACACCGAGGGCCTGGCCCGCCGCTGCGGCCCCACCCTGCACGCCGGACAGGCCAACCTGCGCCGGGCCGCCGCCGACGCCCCGCGCGACGTGCGGATCGACCCGGACCGGCTCTGCGCCCACCTGCTGGCCGTCTGCCCCGAGCCGGACGCCGGACCGGCCTCCTCGGCCGGCTCCGCCACCGATGACCTGATGCTGCTGGGAGCGCGCTTCGAGTAGTGGCCCCCGGGCCCGCCCGAGGTCCGTTCCAGGGGCTCGCGCCAGGGGTCCGCTCAGGGGTTCGCTCCGATGGCCCGCTCCGGGGGCCCGAACCGGCGGGCGGCCGGGCGTCCGTACCATGGACGGACGGCCGCCCGCGCGTGTCGCGATCCGACACCTCCCCCGACGGGCGGCGGTACCACCCCCAAGGAGGCGTTGCACGTGACCGAGGACCGGACCCCCGCAGTGGCCGAGAACCCCGAGGCCGAGGGCGGCGAGGAGCCGCAGCAGTTCAGTGGTCGCAAGAACGGCCTGTACGGCGAGATCTCGGACGAGCTGGCCGCCTCCATGAAGTCCGGCTGGGCCGACACCGAGCTGCACGGCCTCGCCCCGATCGCCCAGGCCCCGTACGCCGCCGAGCGCCGCGCCCGGCTCTCCGCCGCCTACCCCGGCGAGCGCCTGGTCGTCCCGGCCGGCAACCTGCGGGTGCGCTCCAACGACACCGACTACAACTTCCGCGCCGCCAGCGAGTACGTGCACCTCACCGGTGACCGGACCGAGGACGCGGTGCTCGTCGCCGAGCCGACCGGGCAGGCCGGCCACGAGTTCACCCTCTACCTGCTGCCGCGCTCCGACCGCGAGAACGGCGAGTTCTGGCTCGACGGCTACGGCGAGCTGTGGGTCGGCCGCCGGCACAGCCTGAGCGAGCAGGAGCAGCTGCTCGGCCTGCCCGCGCGCGACGTCCGCAAGGCCGCCGAGGAGCTGGCCGCGAAGGCCGCCGACCCCGCCGTGCCCACCCGCATCGTGCGCGGCTACGACGCCGGCCTGGAGGCCGCGCTCGCCGAGGTGCTGGACGCCGACAAGGACGCCGAGTTCAAGGAGTTCCTGAGCGGCCTGCGGCTGGTCAAGGACGAGTGGGAGATCGGCGAGCTGCGCGCCGCCTGCAACGCCACCGTCAACGGCTTCACCGACGTGGTCCGCGAGCTCGGCCAGGCCGTCGCCACCTCGGAGCGCTGGATCGAGGGCACCTTCTGGCGCCGCGCCCGGGTCGAGGGCAACGACGTCGGCTACGGCACCATCGCCGCCGCCGGCCCCCACGCCACCACCCTGCACTGGGTCCGCAACGACGGCGAGGTGCGCCCCGGGGAGCTCCTGCTGCTGGACGCCGGCGTGGAGACCCACACCCTCTACACCGCCGACGTCACCCGCACCCTGCCGATCAACGGTCGCTTCACCGACCTGCAGCGGAAGATCTACGACGCGGTGTACGACGCCCAGGAGGCCGGCATCGCCGCCGTCAGGCCGGGCGCCCGCTTCCGCGACTTCCACGAGGCCTCGCAGCGCGTCCTCGCCGAGCGCCTGCTCGCCTGGGGCCTGCTGGACGCCTCCGCGTACGACGTCGACAAGATCCTGGAACTCGGCCTGCAGCGCCGCTGGACCCTCCACGGCACCGGCCACATGCTCGGCCTGGACGTCCACGACTGCGCCCACTCGCGCCGCGAGGAGCACGTCGACGCCCTGCTCGTCCCCGGCATGGTGCTCACCGTCGAGCCCGGCCTGTACTTCCAGCAGGACGACCTGACCGTCCCGGAGGAGTACCGCGGCATCGGCGTCCGGATCGAGGACGACATCCTCGTCACGGCCGACGGCAACGAGAACCTCTCGGCGGGGCTGCCGCGCCGCGCCGAGGACGTCGAGGCCTGGATGGCCTCGCTGGCCTGAGCCGACGGCCGAAGGGCCCGGTCTCCCCTCCGGGAGGCCGGGCCCTCGGCGTCACTTGGCGATCTTCACGGCGATGTCCTTGTCGCCGAGCACCGTCATGGTGCCGCCGCTGTACGGAAGCATCACCTGGGCCTTCACCGGCATGTCCCCGGGGCCGTTCCCGGCGCCGACCGTCAGCCGGTAGGTCACCTTCTTGCTCTGGCCCGGAGCCAGGGAGAACAGCGAGGCCGGGTCGGCCACCGCGTAGCCCGTGTCGCTGCCCGGTGACATCGCCACCCGCTTCCAGGTCCCGCCGTCCTGGCGCTCGAGGGTGCCGTCGTTGCCCGTCCACACGACCTGCGCCGGCGGTGAGCCCGGGTAGAAGTCGGTGACGACCAGCGGCTGCAGCTGGTCGTAGGTGTTCTGGCTGGTGTTCCGGTAGGTCACCGAGAAGGTGACCACCGAGCTTCCCGCCGTCAGCTGCTGACCGTCCACGAGGCCGTCGTAGCCGACCGCGATGTCGTTCTTGTTGGCTTCGGTCGGCGAGGCTTGGCGGCCGGTGAGGTCGAGGCTGTTGACGATCGACTGCAGACCGGGCTGGTAGTCGGCCTTGAGACCGATGGCCGTGACGAACACGTGGTCCTTGGGAAGGCCCCACATCTGCGGTGAAAAGGAGTCGTGGCCACAGGTCACCTGCCACTGTGACTTGACCGCGGCACGACCGGCGACGGTGGGTGTGCTCTTCGTGGGTCCGACGCTGTTCAGCTCGCCCGTGGCGGGCACATGCGGGTTGCCCCAGCCAAGGCAGGTCGGCTGGGGGCTCCAGCCGGCGCTGTTGTCGAAGAAGCTCATGCGGGGCCAGGTCGACGATTCCTGGTCGAACGACGCGATCTCCACCCCGTAGGTCGCGCAGTCCTCGGGGCTGCTGCTCTGAGGTGCTCCCGGGGCCAGGATGCAGACGGATCGCGCGTCGGAGGAAGGGGGCAGGAGCCGCCAGCCCGCCGGGACCTTGAACTTCACGCCACGGAAGCTGTACGAGCTCGCCGCCCCCGTCGGGGTGCCGGTGGCCGTCCGGGTCGAGCTCGGGCTGACGTCCGCGAGCGGGGTGTCCGTCTCCGCGTCGTCGGTCGGGGTGCCGGTGTCGGTGGGGGTGGCCGTCGGGCTCGGGGTGGTGCTGGGGGTGGCCGTCGGGCTGGGGGAGGCGGTGAGGTCGGCGGCCGGGGGCGGCGGGACGTCCTGCTTGGCGACCGGGTCGCCGTGGAAGGCGAGCACGCCGATGGCCAGGGACGCGGCCAGGGCGAGGATCGGTGCGGTGGTGAGGTACAGCGGGCGGAGCCTGCGCACCCGGCTCTTCGGGGGAGCGGCGGGGCGCAGCCCGTGGGCGGTGACCATGGACGCCCGGGCGTTCATCGCCTCGCGGAGCAGCCGTTCCGTCGGGGTCTCGGCCGGCCCGTCGCCGTCACCGCCGCCCGGGCGGGGGAACTCGTCGGTCATCGAACCTTCTCCAGGTGCTTTTCCAGAGCGTCCAGGGCCCGGCTGGCGGTGGACTTCACGGCACCCCGGGACAGCCCCAGGGTCTCGGCTATCTGCGCCTCCGACAGGTCGGACCAGTAGCGCAGCACCAGCACCTCGCGCTGGCGGGGGGTCAACTCCTGCAGGGCGACGAGCACCCGGCGGTGCTCGTCGTTGAGCACCGCGTGGTCCTCGGCGGAGGGCGCGTCGGCCTCGTGCGGGGGCACGTACTCACGGGCGGTCTTGCGGCGGCGCAGCATCGAGCGGGCGCCGTTGACCACCGAGGTCCGCAGGTATCCGAGGGCGTTGTCGAGGTCGTCCAGGTGCTCTCCGTAGCGCTGGTAGAGCTGGGTGAAAGCTTCCTGCACGACGTCCTCGGCCAGGTCCTGGTGGTCCACCAGGAGCACCGCCATCCGTACCAGGCCCAGCCGGTGGGCGTGGTAGAGGTCGGTCAGGGTGGGCCGGTCCTCGGCGGCCTTGCGGCCGCCGCGCAGCAGCCGGAAGCCGGAGCGGCGCTGGGCCGCCTGCTGGTCCGGGGTGGGGCCGACGAGCGGCTCGCCGGCCGCCTCCAACCCGCCGAACAGCGCGGTGACCACTCCGCGGACGGAGAAGCCGCGCCGTCCCACCGGCGCGCTGATCGGCCCGATGGCCATGGACATGTGCGGTCTGCTTTCCCCCAGGACGGTGCCGGCGTGCGCCGGCCCGTCAGGCCCACCTGATCAAGATCGTGATCGGGGAGATCCTCGCAGCCTGTCGCGGCCCGGTTCCCTCCGCCCCCGTACTGAAGGACGTGCGGGCCGGGCCGAGGTTGCAGGGCGATTCGCGGAAAGGTCCGGCGTGGCCGGGACGACTACACTCACCGGGAATCCGCCACCCGTGAGCAGGGGGTTCGCATGGCCGAGCAGATCGCCGAGGACCGGGCCGCCCGGTCGCGACCGGTGGCCGTCGCCATCGGCCCGCGCCCGGAGCCCGTGCACGATGTCGCGGTGTACGCCTTCGAGGGCATGGCGCCGTTCGAACTCGGCGTGGTGGTGGAGGTGTTCGGGCTGGCGCGGCCGGAGCTGGTCGGCCTGCTGGCCGCACCCTGGTACGGGCTGAAGGTGTGCGCCGACCGGCCCGGGACGGAGCTGGAGGCGGTGGGCGGCTTCGCGGTGACCGCCAGGCACGGGCTGGACGACCTGGCGGCAGCCGACACCGTGGTCGTCCCGGGCGTGCGCAACGCCGCCAGTGGCGACGTACCGCCCGCGCTGGTGGCGGCGCTGCGGACGGCGCACGAGCGCGGCGCCCGGATCGTGTCGATCTGCTCGGGTGCCTTCGCACTGGCCGCCGCCGGGCTGCTGGACGGCCGGGAGGCGACCACCCACTGGCGGTACGCCGAGCTGCTCCAGCGGCGCCACCCGAAGGTGCGGGTCAACCCCGACGTGCTGTACGTGGACAACGGCGACGTGCTGACCAGCGCGGGAAGCGCCGCCGGCATCGACCTGTGCCTGCACCTGGTGCGCCGGGACCACGGCGCCAAGGTGGCCAACACCGTGGCCCGCCGCTTCGTGGTGGCACCGCACCGGGACGGCGGGCAGGCGCAGTTCATCGAGGCGGCGGTACGGCCGGTCGAGGAGGAGGACGACGGGGTCGCCCGGAGCATGCAGTGGGCGCTGGACCACCTGTCGGAAGCGCTGACCGTGTCGGTGCTCGCCCGCGCGGCCCGGATGTCGGACCGGTCGTACCTGCGGCACTTCACCGCGCGCAACGGCACCAGCCCGATGCGCTGGGTCGTCACCCAGCGCATCGCGGCCAGTCTGCCGCTGCTGGAGTCCCCGGACGGCACGGTGGAGGAGATCGCCGCGGCGGTCGGCTTCGAGAGCGCGGCGACCTTCCGCCACCACTTCGGCCGGGTGATGCGGACCTCGCCGACCGCGTACCGGCGCTCCTTCGGGTCCGGGGTGGCGTGACCCTCCGTCCGAGCGGTGCGGGGTGACCCTCCGTCCGAGCGGGGTGGCGTGACCCTCCGGGCGGGGCGGCACGGGAGCCCCTGGGGCGGCGGGCGCCTACGCCTTCTCGTTCCGGTCCGCGTTGGCGACGATGGCGTCGTGCAGCCACTGTGCCAGGCCCGGGGCGAGGTCCTCGTAGGTGGTGGACCAGCGCGGGTCGGAGACGTAGAGGCACGCGAGCCCGCGGTGGATGGTGAACGTGCAGTCGTAGAAGTTCTGGCAGATGTGCTGGCGGTGGGCCTCGGCGAGGTCCATGGCCACGGTGCCGTCGGCGGGTTCGCCGGCGGCGACCGCCGCCACCAGGCGCTCGTTGAGCTCGGTCATCTCGGCCTGGATGCGCTGCCAGTCGGCCTTGGTGTAGCCGGCGGCGCGGCGCTGGGACTCCGCCCAGGCCTCGGTGTCGCCCCAGCGCTGCTCGGCCTCCTGCTCCCACTCCTCCTGGTAGCCCTCGCCGAAGATCTCGAACTTCTCCTCCGGGGTCAGCTGAATGCCCATCCTGCGTGCCTCCATGGCGTGTTCGACGGCTGCGGCGAGTTCCTGGAGGTGCCTGATCCGGTCGGTCAGCAGCCGGTGCTGCCGCCGGAGGTGCTCGCTCGGGCTGACCGAGCCGTCGTCCAGGATCGCCGCGATCTCCTCCAGGGGGAATCCGAGTTCGCGGTAGAACAGGATCTGCTGCAACCGGTCGAGGTCGGCGTCCACGTACCGGCGGTAGCCGGCCCGGGTGCGGCCCGCGGGGGCCAGCAGGCCGATCTCGTCGTAGTGGTGCAGGGTGCGGACGGTCACCTTGGCGATCTTCGCCACGGCGCCGACCGAGTAGCCCTCGTTCTCGTTCATCCGGGTTTCCTCCCTGGTGCTGACCACGACTCTCCGCTCTCACGTCGCGTGAGGGTCAAGCCGGCACCGCCGGCGGGCTTCGGAACGGCCACGGGCGCCGCGGACCCGGTCGCGGACGGGCCTCGCCGGGGGGCGGTGGCCGGAGGCGGCTGAGGAGGTTCAGGGCCCGGCGCGAACGGGCTCAGTTGCCTGCGCCGACCAGGATCCGCTCGCGCCGCCGACCCGCCGTCCGGCGGCGGCCGTCGCCGCCCCGGGCCCGGGGCTGGGGCCGACGGGTCCGCTGGGTGGGCCAGAGCAGCACGTAGGCGGCCGAGACCACCACGAAGACGAGCCGTACGAAGCCGCGGGCCGGGTCGGACGGCAGGAGCAGCGTGCCGCCGTACAGCGCGACCAGTGCGATCCAGCTCCACCACGGGACGAGCCGCTTCTGCCCGACCGCGTCCCAGAGCAGGGTGCCGAGCAGGATCGAGGCCGTGTAGTACGTGTAGACGCTCGGATCGAGCAGGATCCGGGCGTCCGCGCCGAGCAGCACCACGGCCGGCCAGCGGCCGCGCCGGACGGCGACGCAGCCGAGGCCGATGCCGAGCGCGAACTGGGTCGGGCGGTCCCACCAGGGCGTCGCCGGGTCGGTGACGCCGAACCAGCGCAGGGCGGAGGCGGGCTGGTTGGGAATGGTGAACTTGGCGGCCGCCATGGTGTCCAGGTTGCCGAGGTAGAACGGCAGCCAGGCGACGGCCACCAACACGCAGAACCAGACGGCGGTGCGCAGCCAGGCGGGCCGGGGCAGGGCCAGGATCAGCGGGGCGAAGGCGATCGCCCACGGCTTTGAATCGACCGCGAGGGCCAGGAAGACCGCGACGTGGACGGGCTTCCCGCGGGCCAGGGCGTGCGCGGCGAGGGTGGTGAAGAACAGCGCGAGGACGTCGTCCAGGTGCGCGAAGCGGACGGAGACCTCGACCCACATCGGGATGAACGCCAGCCCGGCTATCAGCAGGCGCTGCTGGAGCCGGCGGTGGTTGGTGCCGGTGCCCAGGTAGTACAGCGCGGCGGTGCGGCCGACCAGGACGAGCATCACCAGGCCGAGCCCGGCGCTCACCGCCTCGGCGATCAACTCACCGGTGTGCGGCGGGAACGGGGCGGTGAGCCGGGCGGCGGCCAGGCTGACCGGGCCGATCTGCAGCTCGGGGTGGTGGGCGTAGAGCGAGAGGCCGCCGTCGGGCTGGTGGCTGAACAGCAGCTGCTCGCCCTGGCGCAGGTAGTGCCAGGAGAAGCCGCCGCTGGGCTCGACCAGGAAGAACCAGAGCACCGTCCAGGCCGTCAGCAGGACGTGGTGCCGGCGGAGCGGAAGTCCCGCGATCCGCCCGGCCGCAGCGTCGTAGTCGGTGGTGGCCCGTGCCGTGCGCGCTACCCGCACCTGTTCCTCTCCCCGCCGATCCGCCCCCTCCGGCCGGACATCCTATGGGACGGAGAAGAACCGCCCGTGTCACCCGGGTGTCCGTTCGAACGGACACCCGGGCGGCACGGCGGGGCTCGGGGAGCCCTCTCGGATCAGCCCTGCTGGCCGGACTTGCGGCGGCGCAGCACGACGAGGGTGCCGACACCGGCGACCAGGACGGCGCCACCGGTGGCCGCGATCGCGGTGGTGTTGTCTCCGCCACCGGTGGTGGCGAGGGACTTGTCCGCGGTGGCGGCGGCGGACTTGGCCTGGGTGACACCGGCCGGGGTGATCTTCGGCGGGGTGACCGTCGGGTTCTGGACCGGGAAGTCGATCGGCTGCGGCGCGTCGGAGCTGCTGTCCGTCCCGGCCGGGGTGGTGGGCGCGCCGGAGGCGGAGGCGGAGGCCGAGGCGGACGGCGACGCGGTGCCGGTGGCCGGGGTGGTCGGCGTCGCGGTGGGCGTCGTCGGCTCGGTGGTGGGCGTCGAGGTGGCCGTGGCCGTGGCGGTCGCGGTGGCGGTCGGCGAGGCGCTGGAGGTCGGCGTGTGGCTGGCCGTGGGCGAGCCGCTGCCGGTCGGGGTCGGCTTGCCGGTCTTGGTCGGCGTGGGGGTGGGGCTGGGCTTGCCGCCGCCGGCCTTGATGGTGAAGCCGGCGCCCTTGATCCCGTCGCAGCTGAAGCGGCCGTGGTCGTTCTCGTCGTTGGCGTCGGCGGAGTAGACCACCGGAACGACGCCGGCCTTGCCCAGCGGGGCGTCCTTGGTGAAGGAGGCGCGGACCTTGATGTCGATCTTCTTGCCCTGGGCCACGTAGAGCAGGGCGCCGTCGGCGGCGTCGCCGTCGGCGGTGACGTCACCGAGGAACATCAGCACGGCGCTGTCGTCGCCGTCGCCGCCACCGGGGGCGACGGAGGCGGTCTTCCAGGTGCCGCCGCCGGGCAGCGAGGCCGGCAGCTGGTACTCCAGCTTGAGGTCCTTCGCCTTGAGCGAGCCCGCCTTGTTCTTGAACTTCAGCAGCGGGAAGGCGACGAAGTCGGTCTTCGTCGAGTTGTCGATCCGGTAGGTGAACTCGCGGGCGTCACCACCGGCGATGAAGGTGCCGGGAACACCGTGCACCGAGAGGTCGAGGCTCTGGTGGCCCGCCTTCTCGGCCTGGGCGGCGGCGGACGGGGTGCCGGTGGCGCCGACGGCCATGGCGCCCTGGGCGCCGGCCAGCACGAGCGAGGACGCGAGCGCGGCGGCGCCGGCAAGGGCAAGACTGCGACGTATGGACAAGGAGACCTCACGGAAGTTTCCGGGCGAGGCCCGGGCGCGAGGGGGCGGCCGCAGACGCCACGTACCCCCCGCGAAGCTGAAAGTCCGACGGAGAGTATCGAATGATCCGGCCACTCAGGAAGGCAGGTGGCATGCTGCGGCCCGCGCCCGGCTCCGGCGCGCCCGAATCGTCCAACTCCGTCCGCTGTCACGGCTTTTGCACGCGGGCGGGAAACACCTCGGCGGGGCGTGACGGGTACACGTCCGGAAGACGGTACCGCACCGGCGGGGGTGGCGTGAACGGGCCGCTGTGCGGTGGGGGTGCGGGCGCCGGTGGGAGTGCGGGCGACGGCGAGGTACGGGCGGCGGCGCGGGTGCAGGCGGCGGCGAGGTACGGGCGAGGGCAGGGTGCGGGCGAGGGCAGGGTGCGGGCGAGGGCGGGGTGCGGGCGGCAGCGGACCGTCGTCGGCGGCGACAGGGGGCGGCGGGGCACCGCCGCCGACGGCCACCGGGCTCAGTCCGCGAAGAAGGACTTGACCGCGACCAGCGCCCGCTCGTCGCGCAGGACGTCCCCGGGGCGGGTGCCGTTGCCGAGCAGCACGCCGCCCCAGCGCATCCCCATGTACTCGGCGGTGAGCCGTAGCGTGCCGATCAACGGCTCGGCCTTGTCGTCCCCGCCGGCCAGGGCGGTGACGCCCCAGAGGGTGCCGCCCCGCATCCTGGCCTGGAAGTCCAGGCCCGGCA
The DNA here is from genome assembly GCF_040298565.1 of Kitasatospora sp. NPDC001539. Taxonomy (NCBI): domain Bacteria; kingdom Bacillati; phylum Actinomycetota; class Actinomycetes; order Kitasatosporales; family Streptomycetaceae; genus Kitasatospora; species Kitasatospora sp. NPDC001539. The sequence goes on from NZ_JBEPAK010000080.1 coordinate 21,985, forward strand.
CCCGGAGCCAGGCCGACCAGTGGTCGAGGTAGAGCTTGGCGGCAGTGGGCAGCGAGTACCAGTAGAGCGGCGCGACGAACACCAGGTCGGTGGCCGCGAGGGTGGCCTCGAGCAACAGCCGCTCGTGGCCCGCCGGTTCCGGGTAGCCGCCGTCGCCGGTGTGCCGCAGGTCCTGGAAGGGCGGCAGCGGGTGGTCGGCGAGCCGCAGCCACTGCTGCTCCGCACCCGGCGGCAGGCTCGCCTCGGCGGCCAGCCGGGCGAGCTGCTCGGAGTTGCCGCCGACGCGCGCGCTCGCGTCGAGGAACAGGAATCGGCGTGGCGCCTCGGCGCCGGACGGCTGGTCGGCCATCGGATGCTCCCCCGGTCGGGTACTGCGGACGCCGAGTGCGAGCGTCGGGCGCGCGCCCGTTATTCCGTTCGCCCTTGTTCCGGCGGCCCGTTGTTCCGTTCGCCCTTGTGCCGTCGACCTGTTGTTCCGGCGGTCGGCCGGCCGCTGCTTCGTCGGTCGCCCGGCCGCTGCTCCGTCCGCCCGGTGTTCCGCCCGCCCGCTGGTTCCATCGGGCGGCCCCCGGACCCGTCCTCGGAACGCGTCGGGTCAGCCGGGCAGGCCGGCCCGGCGGCGGGCGACCTCGGCGACGGCGGCCCAGTCCTTGTCACCGTCGCCGTGGGCCAGCGCGTCCAGGAACGCGTCCCGCAGGATGCCGCCGAAGGGCAGCGGGACGTTGCGCTCGGCCCCGGCCGTCAGCGCCAGGCCGACGTCCTTCAGGCCCAGCGGGAGCCGGAAACCGGCCGGCTCGTACCGGCGTTCGGCGATCATCGCGCCGTAGCCGGAGTAGGCCGGCCCGGGGAAGAGCGTGCCGGTGAGCATCCCGATCAGGTCGGCGGGCCGCACCCCGTGCGCCTCGGCGAGGCTGCACGCCTCGGCCATCGACTCGATCGCGCAGGCCAGCAGGAAGTTGGCGCTGATCTTGGCGGTGTTGGCCTGCTGCGGGCTGTCACCGAACCGCCAGGTACGCTCGCCCATCGCGGCGAACAGCGGCTCCGCCCGTTCCAGCAGCTCCGGCGCGCCCGCGGCGAGGATGTTGAGCTTTCCCTCCGCGGCGACCGGGGGCCGGCCGAGGACGGGCGCGGCGACGTAGCCGATGCCGTGCTCGGCGTGCAGCGCCGCGGCGCGCTCGGCGAGGGCCAGCGAGACGCTGGCCATGTTGACGTGCAGGGTCGCGTGCGCGCCCGCCAGCAGCTCGGGGTCGAGCAGCAGCTGCTCCACCGCCTCGTCGTTGGCCAGCATGGAGACCACCGTGTCGGCGGCGAAGACCTCCGCGAGCGTGCCCGCGGCCTGCGCGCCCTGGGCCGCCAGCTCGGCCACCGGCCCGGGCGAGCGGTTCCAGACCCGTACGGTGTGGCCGGCCCGCAGCAGACTGCCGGCCATGCCCCGCCCCATCGCGCCCAGCCCCACGAAGCCGACCGTCGTCGCCCCGGTCATCCGCGCACTCCCGTCGCCGTTGCCGCCCGTTCGGGGCGGCCCGTCCGTAGCAGCCGTTCCCGGCAGCCCGTTCGTGGCCGACTGTACGTCAGCGGCGGTGCGGCCCCGGGGCAGGCGGAACCGGTGCCGTCAGGCGCAGATACGGGCCCGCCGGTGGCTGCGGCTGGCGGCGGCGCTGCGCTCCAGCTCGGTCACCACGCGGTGACGCAGCAGCTCGTACTGGGCCTGGAGCCGGCCGGGACGGGCCGGGCGGGCGACCGGACGGCCGGGACCGACCAGCTCGGCCGGCCCGAACTGCTCACGGGTGAGGTCGATCTCGAAGCCGCTGGCGAAGCGGTTCCACCAGTGGAGATCCGTCCGGACCCCGTCGACGTGCACCTCGCCCATCATCAGCTCGCCACCGAGCAGGTCGTTCACCACCAGCGACGTCACTCCGCACTGGCCGCGGGCGGGATTGTCCGGACGCCAGTGGGCCAGGTCCTCGGGCGCACAGGTGTCGACACCCCAGGAGGAGCGGATCGCACGTTCGATGTCGTTGAGGGTCCACGCCGTCATAGCGGGAAGCCTGCCACGCGGCACTGACAACGACACCGGCTTTTCGAAGGGTCACCGTCTGTTCTGCGACGACCCTCCCGGCGTTCACCCGAACGGGGACATTCGCGACGGCTCATCCGAAATGCGAACATCCGGCCGGTCGGCCACGGGGGCGGGCCGACCGGCCGGCGGCGTCGCCCGGGCCGTCAGTGGCCCGGGTCGGTGGGTCGCAGACCGGCGCCGGCGCCCGTCACTTGGCCAGGGCGGCGACGCCGGCCTGCGCGAACTGCTCGTCCAGGTCGCCGCTGGGCGCGCCCGCGACGCCGATCCCGGCCACCGGAGCGCCCTTGGCCTGCACCGGAGCAGCTCCGGCCAGGAACAAGGTGCCCGGGATGTCCTTCAGGTTCGGAGCCTGGGCGAGGCGCTTGGCCAGCTCCGAGGTCGGGGCGTTCCAGGAGACCGCCGTGAAGGCCTTGCGCTCGGCCGACTCCGGGGCCTGCGGACCGGCACCGTCCCCCTTGAGCAGGACCCGGGTGACGCCGTCGCGGTCGACCACGGCGACCGCGACGTGCTGGCCCGCCCTGGTCGCCGCGTCCAGGGCCGCCTGGGCGGCGCGGGTGGCGGCGTCGATGGTCAGACCGGTGGACTGGACCAGGTTGCCGTCCCGGGTGTCGGCCTTGGCGGCGGCCGGTGCCGCCGGGGTCCCGGTGGTCTCGGCGCTGGCCGAGACGGCGCCCACGCCTGCGGCGGCGAGCGCGGCGGCGGCGACGGTGCCGGTCAGCACCCGGGTGCGGACGGAGGTCTTGGAGGTCTTCTTCATGGTCCAGCTCCTCGACGGTTCTGCGGGATCTGCGGGCCGTGCGGCGGAGATCGGACCGCGCGGCGGATCAGGGGCCGGGCGGCAGGCACTGCCCGCCTCGGCACTGCTTCGATCCTCCGGCCGGGCGCGGCAGCGCGGCATCGACGTTCCGGCGCGGCCGTCCGGGCAGGACGGGGGACGGTGCCGTCAACCGATCGGCTGATGCGGGACCGGGCCGGACGGGTCACCATCGAGGGATCGAGATATCGGCGCGGGTCGGTGCGCCGCGCGCCGCGCCCCACCCACCGCGCCGCGCCGGCCCACCACGCCCCCACCGCGCCCCGCCCACCGGGCCTCCCCCGCCCCCTCTACCGCGCACCCTCAGGAGTCGTCCGTGCCGCAGCCCCGTCCGTCCGCGGGCCCGCCCGTCACCGGCCGGGACGCGGGGGGCTCCGCCGGTGACCCGGACGCGGGCCGGCTGGCGCTGCTGCTGGACTCCGCCTTCCTGCTCCTGCTCGCCGCCTCGCTCAACCGCTACCTCTCCCACCACGCCGGAAGCCCGTGGATCCCGTGGGTGATCGGGCTGAGCGCCGCGCTGGCCGTCGCCCAGCCGGCCGCCTCCTGGTCCGACCACCGCCGACCGCCCGTACCGGGCCGCCCGCGCCGGTGGCCGCTCGTCCTGGTGGTCGCTCTCTGGGTGGTGCTGGTGCTGCTCGCGCCGAGCTTCGCCTGGTGCGCCGTGCCGCTGATCTACACCGCCCTGCGGGCGCTGCCCGCGCGGGCGGCGATCCCGCTGGTGGGGGCGTTGACGCTGCTGGTGGTGATCGCCCAGGTCCGGCTGCCCGGCGGGGCGGACGCCACGCTCGTCCTGCTGCCGCCGGCCGTGGCCGCGCTGGCCACCGGCGTCTTCCTGTTCATGGCCCGGCAGGCCGCCCGGCAGCGGGCGCTGATCGCCGACCTGGTCCGCACCCGGCGCGAACTCGCCGCCACCGAGCGCCGCGAGGGCACGCTCGCCGAGCGCGAACGGCTGGCGATGGAGATCCACGACACCCTGGCGCAGGGTCTGTCCAGCCAGCAGATGCTGCTGCAGGCCGCCGAGCGCACCTGGGACGCCGACCCGGCGACCGCCCGTACCCATGTGCGCACCGCCGCCGAGGTGGCCGGTCGGAACCTGGCCGAGGCGCGCCGCTTCGTCCACGGCCTCGCGCCGGCCGAACTGGCCGACGGCCGCTCCCTCGACCGGGCGCTGCGGGCGCTGGCCGAGCGGGAGTCCGCCGAGAGCGGGCTGCCGGTCCGCTTCCACCTGGACGGCGTCCCGGTACCGCTGCCCGCAGCCGCACAGTCCGCGCTGCTGCGGATCGCCCAGGGCGCGCTGGCCAACGTCCGCGAGCACGCCGGGGCCTCGACGGCGGCGATCACGCTGTCCTTCCTGGGCGACCAGGCGGTGCTGGACGTCGCCGACGACGGCCGCGGCTTCGACCCCGCCGCGGCCGGTCCTGGCGGTGGCCGGGGGTACGGCCTGCCGGCCATGCGGGCCCGACTGCGGCAGCTGGGTGGCAGGCTGACCGTGGAGAGCGCCCCCGGCGAGGGCACCGTCGTCTCCGCCGCGATCCCCCTGGAGCACCGATGAACGCGACCCCTGTCCGGCTGCTGGTCTGCGACGACCACGCGGTGGTGCGGGCCGGGCTGCTGGCGCTGCTCGCCAGCGCGGGCGACATCGACGTGGTCGGCGAGGCGAGCACCGGGGAGGAGGCCGTCGCGCTCTCCGCGAAGCTGGCGCCGCAGGTCGTGCTGATGGACCTCCAGCTCGGCGGGGGCATCGACGGCGTGGAGGCCACCCGGCGGATCACCGCCGCCCCGGGCGGGCCGCACGTCCTGGTGCTCACCACCTACGACACCGACGCCGACATCACCCGGGCGATCGCCGCGGGCGCCACCGGCTACCTGCTGAAGGCGGAACGGCCGGAGGAGCTGTTCGCCGCCGTCCACGCGGCCGCCCGCGGCCGGACGGTGCTCTCGCCGCCGGTCGCCTCCCGGGTGATGGCGCAGATGCGGGCACCCGCGCCGCAGCTCACCGAGCGGGAGCAGGACATCCTGGAGCAGCTGGCGCACGGCCTGGGCAACCGGGAGATCGCCCGGGCCCTGTTCATCAGCGAGGCGACGGTGAAGACCCATCTGGGGCGGATCTACGACAAGTTGGGTGTGGAGACCCGGTCCGGGGCAGTGGCCGTGGCCAAGGAGCGGCGACTTCTGCGCTGAGCGGTTCACCCTCGACTGCGCTAAGCACTCGCGCGGTGTCACTGGGTGCTGCCATGATTCTCGGAATGTCGGATTCCCGGCGACGCACCCGCACCGCGGGGTCGCCGTCCGGAACGGGCGCCGCACCGGGCAGGCCGCTCCGCCGGGCCGACGAACTGCCCGGTGAAGCAAGTGTGGCGGTGGTTCGAGAACCGTCGCCGTGGTTGTGGATTTTTCGTGGATCCGACTATTGACAAACCAACCACGCGGTTTGTTAGCGTGAGACCACGACGTCCCCGGGGGAGGGGGCTCGCCGGGGTCCGTGCGGACCGCTCTCGCCGGAGAGCGCGACCAGGGGGGAAGCGGCGGGACTGCCGGGGAGTCGGGGGGAGCGGCAGCGCCGAAGCCGCCTGACGAGGCGGCGTGGAGCGGGTCCCCCCGGACCCGCT
>NZ_JBEPAK010000081.1:0-27403 GCF_040298565.1 Kitasatospora sp. NPDC001539
CGCCAACCAGGCGACGGCCGAACCAGTGACCGTCGAACTGCCTGAACCCATCCTGACCAGGTAATCACCACCTCCCGCTCAACGGGGGAAGCTCACCAGCGCCACTGGCCTACGATCAGTCTGGGTCTCGGTTGGCAACGCCTGGCCACACCTGGACTCACATCTCGCCCACCGTCGTAGACGCGATGGACTACCTGCTCGCACGACCGGAGAGCACGCGATGACCATCAAGCCGATCGTCGGCGTCATCTCCACCCCGGCAGCATGGGTGCGGCGGTCGCAGCTTGCGCCCGGCCGAACGCGGCGCGGGTCCTCTGGTGTCCGGCGGGCCGGAGCGCGGCCACTGTGGCCCGGGCCGGGCAGGCCGGACTTGAGCAAGTCGACAGCCTGAACACCCTGATACGGCAGGCGCACATCATCCTCGGCTTCTGCCCTCCGGCGGTCGCCGAGCAAGCAGCGGGAGGACGCCGGTCGGGAGTGAGTGTTCACCACGCGGACCTGTCGGCCGATCGAGCCCGGAACCACAGCCGGTCCTTCGAGCGGATCGGGCCGACGCTGGTCTGACGCGCATCCGCCTCCACGACACGCGGCACGGCTGCGCGACGATCCTCTTCGCGGCCGGAGTCGCCCCGCGGGTAATGATGGAGATCCCGGGGCGCTCCCAGGTCGCCGTGACGATGAACGTCTACACGCACGTCTCGGAGGAGACCCGGCGCGAGGCTCTCGGGCACATGGACCGCTTGCTCAAGAGGCGCCGCAAGACCGACTGACATCAGCGGTTGCCGTCAATCAGTGCAGTCAAACGCCCCGCAGCGTGATCGCTGCGGGGCGTTTTGGCTGGTGGGCGCGGACGGTTTCGAACCGCCGACATCTGCTTTGTAAGGCTTGGCGTGCGCCACCCGCTCTGACCTGCTCCGCGCCCGGCCTGCCCGTTCCCCGGCCACCGCACCGTCGGCACCCGCGACTGACCGCTACGTACCGCCCGATCTGGCACGTCTGTGGCACGGCCCGGACGTGGTGCGGCTACTGGCAGATTACAGATCACTGGGTAACCACTCGTGACCTCCTGCCGGTTTGCGGCACCCGCCCATGATCCACCACTGGTCCGGATCACGAGCCGCGCCCTCCCCTCTGAACCCATGACCTGCCAGTTCTGGCCGCCCCACGGCCCGCTGGCGCCATCCGCTCATCGCGCATTCGGCAGACGATTGTCAGCGACTAGGTCTAGTGTTCGATTATGGCAATGACGAGAGCCCCTCCCCAGGGGAAGTCAGATGATCTACTCTTCTGCGCAGGCGCATGAAGGGTGCATCGCATGGGGGGTTCGCCCGGGGCGGACGGGGACAGCAAGTCCCGCACGCAGCGCATCAGGGCCGTAGACCCTCGCACCGTCACGAAGATGATGGAACAGCTCCAAGAGGGGTATGTCTCCAGCGTGGCCGCCACCGCTGGCTGCTCAGCCGAAGTGCTGAGCAAGGACACCTTCGGCGTAGATGTTCAGTTCATCCGGCCGCCGCGCACGCATCTGGAGCAGGAGAGCATGCTCTTCGCTCAGTTGAAGTGCACCACACAGGTCACCCCCGACCGGAATGCGAAGTCGTTCCAGTACCGCTTCTCCAAGCGCGAGTACTTTGAGAGCCTGGCGATGGCGCGGTCGTACCCCCAGAAGATCCTCATCGTTATGACAGTGCCTGTCGAGCAGCTTGAGTGGACCAAGGTGGTAGACGGTGGGCTACTGGTCAGGCGCGAGTGCTACTGGGTGCATCTGGAGGGTCAAACCTCGCCGCTAGTCAAGCCGGTTATTGACGTACCCACAGAGAACGTGTTCGACGCTGAGACCCTGATAAGAATCATGGAAAGGCAGGACAGGGGTGAGTCGCTTGATGGATGAAACCAATGGCGTGACCATCCCTAGCAACGTCGATCCAGTGCGGCTTCTAACAATTCTTGGCGACCTCGGCTGGCATGCAGCTGGCGGACGAGAGGGAATTTACACGCGCTATGCCCCTCCGCCAGGGGAGATCGGCATCGAGCCTCTCCCTAGCGTCCTAATCCCCTTGAATCAGACCGCTCCCGATTACCTACACTTGATGCATTCTGCATTGCTCCAACTGGCACAACGTAGGGACTTCTGGACGCGGGCACTCTATCCACGACTTGCGCTGGCTTCTACCGATGAGTTTCGATTCCGGAAAGAGTCGAGTGCCCCGAGCGGCCTAATTTCATGGCGCCAGGGCGAGCGGCTAATCGAGAGCGCACGGCGAACGCTGCTTGCCGGAGCAAAGTATTACCTCGGACCTCAGCGCCATTTCGTAAATAGGCATGGCCGCTTTGCCAGCCGCTACCTCGACCAGATCCTGATGGGCCAAACGGCACCGGGAAGCTACATCGTCACGGCGCTCGCTCCGCCCGATGTCCCCATTCCCCTCAAGTCATCTTCCGATCCATTCGCCAGCGCGTTGGATCTTGGATCGACACAGGTCAGGACGGTGAACGAGGCCGTAGCGCATGCCGTAGGAGCGACACTTGAGGCCCTTGATCACTACCGCTCAAGCGGTTCACTCTCCGGATTTGAGAGCGGAGTTGTAGACGGTGTCTCATATGAAATGACGAACGCCATCCTCGGCATTGCCGCCAACTCGGACGAAGCCGATATAACTATCGAATGGGATCAAGCCCGACCGCCAAGTGGGGTTGAGAGCCACTTCACCTTCCACGCGTCCGACGTCACTCCGCTAACCCAAGCCGCAGTCCGCCTGGCGGAAGATCAAGCCTCGTCGCAAGTCACGGTCGCGGGGAGAGTTCACATCCTGGCCAAAAAAGAGGCTGGGAGCGCAGGCGTCTTCGGAATCGACTCGCTTCAGTCTTCCGGCCCCAGGAAGGTTCGCGTCAGGCTGGCCGACGAGGAGGACTACCACGAGGCCATTAGGGCCCACGAGGAGGATCTAGCGATCCTCGTAGGCGGACGCCTCGAAAAGGAAGGAAACCTCAGCTGGCTCTACGATGCCACGGTGATTCGCACTCTTGGCCCGCTGGATGAGTACGAGACATACCGGCGCTCTAAGAAGGAAGAAATCCCGGGACAGCTGGGAATGTTCTGATACCTGCCACCGCCTCTGCGGACATTAGCTTCGGGGCGGTGGAGCGGTTTTGGCCGGTGTCCTGTCCGGTCTGGGGTCGAGCATGATCGGGGGGCCGTAAGCTGTTGCGACTCGGTCAGGGCTCTTTGGGCCTGACCGCAATTTGGCCGAGTGGCCCCCCGGTCTTGCTCGACGCGGGTCCCTGTCCGGGGAGGTGGGTAAAACCGTGGAGCCGCCCGCCCCCAGCCCCGGCGGGGTTCGTTCTGAGTTGCACCGGCGCACCCTCCTCCGCTGCGGGGGAAGTCTTGTCCTGTCCGTACCGCCCCGGCCTTAGCATTCCGCCCATCGGGCGGCGGCCGACGAGGGCGAAGCCCCAGCCGGGGCGCAGACAGGAGGCGGGGCGCGCGCCGGAGGAAGGCCGGCGCCGCCCGCGCTTTGCGCGGCACCCCGAACCTTGTGTGAGGCTGCTCTTGAGTAGTTCAGGAGGCCGGGAATCGTCGCCGGATCTCTGATCCGCCGTGATGTGCCTTCCCGTTGGGCTCCGCCCACCTCCCCGCCGAGCGGAGCGAGGCGCCTTGAACCCGTAGAGAAGGTTTTTACGCACTCCCGTCTCCTCCTGCGCCCCCGCCGCGCTCTGCCTCCAGGCTCGCCGGACGCCTATGATCGGCAGGCTCTGAACTGACTGCTGTTCACATCCTCGGTGCGGGGGCCATGGATACGATCACCCAGCTAGTGACCATCGCCGCTGTCGTGCTCGGCGGGTTGACCACCTACGCGACGAACCACCTGATGGAACGCAGCAAGCGCAAGGACGGTCTGCGGCTTCGCTGGGACGAGAAGAAGCTCGACGCGTACGCGGACTACGTCGGACGGGTCCGGACCTCGATCCACATTGCGGTGCTCCTGTACGAGGTGCGGGAGGAGATCCGGGAGATGCCCCGCTCAGAGCATGAGTTGTCGCTGGAGCTGACCGAGGCCGGCGGAGCGCAGGCGATGGCGTTCGAGCGGATCATGTTGCTCGCCGGGGATGAGGTGATCGAAGCGGCCCATGGCGTTCAGGAGACTCTCGCCGCGATCGGCTGGCAGGCTCGGGGCCTGGTCGACGGCACTCTCGCGGACTGGCGTGCGCTGCACACCGAGGCGTTCAAGGCGATCAACCGGTTCCATGAAGCCGCCCGCGCAGACCTCGGCGTTCGGGGCCGGTTCGAGGGAGAACAGCACACCGCCCGCGGGCTTCTGCTACCCGGCGCCCGGAACACGGATGAGGCCGCCGACCGGGCCTGATTCGGGCAGCCGAACGGCCCCGACGCTCACACTGCCGGGGCCGTCTGCGAGTGGTTGTGCTCAGGCCGCGTCGAGCCGCCAGTTCTCCATTGCCAGCAGCGACTCCGCCCGGGCCTGGATGACTCCCATGCGGGCCGAGCGCTCGACCTCTTGGTTGTGCGCCGCCTGGTGGGTGCTCTGCCCCGGCCACTTCCGGTACAGGAGTCCGGTCTCCTCGATGAACCACCCACGGCTGACCGCGTTGAGCGACATCAACAGCCCGGTGTCCTCGGAGGCCGGAAGCGCCATCCATCCACCGAGTGCGAGCAGCAGGTCCCGCCGAACGCACAGCGTCGCCGGGTGCACCTGGGCGCGGAAGTTATGGGCCTTCCAGTGCGACAGCACCTCGCCCCGCTCGATCGGCCCCGCCGGCGGGTCCTGGTCGAAGCCGACCGTGCTGCCGTCCGGGAGGAGGTCGAGTACACGTGATGTCGTCCACGCCACGTCCGGTCGACTGGTCAGAACCGCAACATCACGGGCGAGCGTGCCCGCGGGCAGCTGGTCGTCGGCGTCAAGCACCTTCACGAACTGCCCGGTGGCCCTGGAGAGCCCCATGGTCCGCGCCATGCCCGCCCGTCCGTGCCGACCCTGACCGAAGCTGATCCGAGCGTCGTCCGGCACGTGCGGGGCCACGTCGTCCGTCTCACCGTCCTGCTGGATTACCCACTGCCAGTCCCAGCCGTCCGGGAGATCCTGACCGAGCAGCGACTTGTAGGCGTCCGCCAGGTACTCGGCGCTCGGCCCGTAGACGGCCGTGATCACGGTTACGAGATTGGTCATGCTCACCACCTGTTCAGCTTGGTCGTGTAGACCATCTCGGTGCGGTCACCGGGCAGCACTACGTCGGCGACTTCCACCACGCGGTCCGTCGTGTCGATGGAAGTCTTCCGGAGAACGATCACTGACACACCCACCGGCAGGCCGAGTTCTTCTGTCTCCTCAGGCGTCGGCGGCCGGGCCCGGAAGGTCTCCACGATGCGGTCCAGCTCGATGCCGACGGTGAACAGCTGGTTCTGCGTCCCACCTGGCCACGGCTCCAGGTCCTCGCGGAGCAGATCCGGGTTCCCGCAAATCAGGTCCAGGAGCAGGTACGACCGGGCCACGTTGAACGGCGCATGCTCCTCGCTGTGGCGGGTGCGGTAGGTGCGCTGCAGAAGCATGGTGCCTTCGGGAACGCCGAACTCAGCAGCAAGATCCGTGTCGGCCGGAACCTGCTCGTACTTGGCGTTGAACACCAAGTCATTCACCGTGAGCCCGGTGTCGTGCTCGGTGGCTCCGGTCTTCTGCCGCTCCGCCTGAGACTGGCGGGCGCGGTCCTTCTCCCACTGGTGACGCAGGTTGTCCCGCTTGGCCGGGATCGGCTGCCGGCGGACGAAGGTGCCCCGGCCGTGCTGCTTCTCGACCAGCCCCTCGGCCGCAAGCACCCCAACGCCCTGCCGGACGGTCGGCACGCTCACCCGGTACTGATCGGCGAGCGCCGTTTCTGCGGGCAGCCGGTCGCCCGGGCCCAGCTCGCCGGCCTCGATCTGGCGCCGGATATCGGCAGCGATCCGCTCGTACTGGTTGGCCATGGTGCTGGTCACCGTCCTGTCGTGGTCTCGCGCCCATCCTAAGTCCTAAAGAGATGTTGACGACTAGCTGAGGAGCCGTCATAGTTTTCACCACAGCAACTCCTAATGAGGACTTGAAGACAAGATCTCAGGAGGTGCTGATGACGCCCGGCATCTGCCGTGGTGAGGCTGCTCCGAGGACGACGAATCCCTCGGTGCCAGACGAAGGAGCCCAGCTCATGCGCTTCATCCCCGTCGACACGACCGCCGCGCTGGTGATGGTCGCCCAGGCGCCCCGCCCGAAGCTCAAGGACCGCCGCACCGGCGAGATGGCCATGGACGCCGAGACCGGCGCGCCGCTGGTGACCCTGGACGTCACGTTCGTGGCCAACGGTGAGGCCGACATCCTGTCCCTGACCGTGCCGCAGCCCGGCATCCCGGAGGGCCTGGCGCCGGGCATGCTGGTCACCCTCACCCGGCTCATCGCCCGGCCGTGGGAGAACGAGTTCAACGGCCAGAAGCGCTCCGGCATCGCCTTCCGGGCCGACGCCGTGACGGTCGCCGCCCCGGTCCTCGCGGGCGCGAACTCCTGATCGCCGTGAACAACCTGACGGCGGCGCTCCTGGAGCTCGGCGCTCCCGCCGCGATCCTCGGCTCCGGCGCCCTCTACGCCAGGGCCAAGATGCCCCGGACGTACTGGGCGACGGTCGGAATCCCGCTGACCATCCACCGCATCCGGCACGACTACGAGAACGTCATGGAGGCCTGCGGGCTGACCGTAGAGCCCTCGTTCTGGCGCGCCATGGCCTCCTCCGCCACCAACCGGCCGGCCAAGCCCGCGATGCCGAAGATTCGCAGCATGCAGGTGAGTTCGACCGGCCTTCGGGTTCGGCTTCGGCTCGCCCGGGGCCAGCAGACGAAGGACATGGCCGACGCGGCCGAGCGGCTGCGGCACGCCTGGGAGGTCCACGCGGTCCACGTGTCGGAGGTCAAGCCCGGGGTGGTGGAACTGCGGATAGTCGGGTTCGACGTGCTGCGCAACGTGCGCATGCCGCGCCGGGCCACGGCCAAGTCCCGTGAGCTGCTGCGGGTCCCGGTCGCGCTGCGGGCCGATGGCACCGTGCACCACCGGGACTACCGACAGGCTCCGAACGGGCTGAACCTCGGCGCCAACCAGTCCGGCAAGTCGATGTTCACCCGCAACCTCGTTCACGGCCTCGCCCCGCAACCGGTTGCCCTGGTCGGGATCGACTGCAAGCGCGGTGTCGAACAGCGCCCCTTCGCGCCGCGTCTGTCCGCGCTGGCCACCGACCAGAGCGAAGCGCTCGGACTGCTGCTCGCGCTGCTGGTCGAGATGGACGACCGGTACGACCTCATCCGCGACCACCAGGGCGTTCCCGGATCGGTCGCGGCAGAGGACCTGACTGCGGACATATGGGGTCTGCCCGAGAAGATCCGGCCGGTGCCGATCGTCGTCCTGGTGGACGAGATCGCCGAACTATTCCTCGTGGCCAGCAGGGCCGATGAGGAGCGGCGGAACCAGATCGTCACCGCGCTCATCCGGCTCGCCCAACTCGCCCGCGCCGCCGGCATCTACCTGGAGATCGCCGGTCAGCGCTTCGGCTCGGAGCTGGGCAAGGGCGCGACCCTGCTCCGCTCCCAGCTCACCGGCCGCACCGTCCACCGGGTCAACGACCTGGAGACGGCCAAGATGGGGCTCGGGGACATCTCCGACGCCGCCGTCGCGGCCTCCACCCAGATCAGCCCGGACATGCCCGGCACCGCCGTCGCCGGCGACACCTCCGGCATGTGGTTCCAGATCCGCACGCCGTACCGCTCGCTCACCGAAGTCGCCGAGCGCTGCGCAGAGTTCGCGCACCTGACGCCCGACCTGGACCGCTTGGCGGCCTTCCGCCCGCAGGTCGCCAACCCGGCCGTCATCCCGCCGGCGCCGTCGACGCCGCCGGACCTCGCCACGGTCCCGCTCAGCAAGTAGCGACACCGCACCCAACTGCTGGCGCGGCAGTCTCGCGCCAATTCCTTACCCCCGCCTTGCCTCAATCCGGAGGAGATCCGCCCGTGTCCCGCAAGCCGTCCATCTCCGAGATCGGCGCTTTCCTCGGCCACCTCAAGGCCTCCCGCAACAGCGACTCCGACAAGGGTCCGCTGCTCGCCGAGAAGGCCGATCTGCTGGAGCGCATCGCCGAGGCCAACCCGGACGACCGCGACGCCGCCCAGGTCGCCCACGAGGCCCGCGCCGCCGCCGACCGCGCCCACCGCAACAGCGAGTGACCCCGGTGGCCGCCCGCAAGCGCACCGCGACACCGAAGCCGACGCCCTGCGAGCCCTGCAAGGGCACCGGCCAGATCACCGAGGCCGTGTACGCCGGCCGGGGCGCGCGCCGCCGCCGAATCGCCGAGCAGGAGGCCACCTGCCTCGACTGCCTCGGCACTGGCACCGCTCTCGCGTAACCCGACCTCGCCGGGACGGGCGGTCGACCATCACATCGCCGCCCGGTCCGCACTCCACACAGGAGACAAGTCATGAAGCCGGACACGTACCACTGCATCCTCACGATGCAGAAGACCACGCACGGGGAGACCGCCCTCGGCACCTTCTCCGACACCATCGACCCCACGCCCGGGATGACCCGCGCCGACATCTTCCACCTGGCGATCACCCAGCTGACGCGACACCAGCCCGCCCTGACCGGCGGCGCGGTCCTGTTCTTCGCCCTCAACAAGAACCAGCTCTGACGGGCCTCGCCATGCGCCGACTCCCCAAGCTGGACGCCGTACTGGCACAGGCGGTGATCGCCGCCGCCCTCTCCTTCGCCCACCTGCACGACCTCGCCGACGCCGCCGGCCAGACCGGTTGGAAGTCCTGGGCCTACCCGGTGTCCGTCGACCTCCTGCTCGTCGCCGCCTGGCGCCGGATGCGCTCCGGCACCGCCCGCCGGCTCGCCTGGTGCTGGTTCGTCATCGCCCTGGCCGCCTCGCTCGGCGCCAACGTCGGCACCGCCGGACTGCTCGACCTCGGCAACGCCCCGGCCTGGCTCCGCGTCCTGGTCGCCGGCTGGCCCGCCGCCGCCTTCCTCGGCGGCACCCTGCTCGCCCACTCGACCGCCACGCCCGTCGACGAAACCCCGGTCGCGGAACTCGAACCGGACGACACCGAGACCGACGACGCCCAGCCGCTCTACGTCCCGGCCGCCGAGCCGATCACCGAACCGGTCATCGAGTCGACGCCCGTCGAACCGCCCGCGGCTGTCCCGGCGATCGAACAGGCTCCCGCCCCGGCGCCGACTTCGGTCCCCGGCGCGGCCCCGGCGCCCACGGTCCCGGTCCCGGCCTTCCTCCTCGACCACGCCCGCAAGGTCGCCGACGACCACCGCAACCGCACCGGCACCCCGATCGACGCCGTCACGCTCCGAACCCTGCTCGGCGTCAAAGACCCGCTCGCCTCGGCGCTCGCCGCCGAACTCGCCTGAAGGGCTCACCTGGTGAACATCCAGCTCCCGTTCATCGTCGTCCTCGCGATCGTCGCCTGGCTCATCGTCCGGCACCTCCGACTGCGCTGGTGGGCCGTCGCAGCGCTCGTCCTCCTCGGCTTCTACCTCGCCGACACCGCCGCCGCCCCGTTGATCGACAACACGACCCATGACGGCGTGAGCGTCATCAACAAGACCTCTGACAAGTAGCAAGCCCGAAAGGAGAGTTGTCCATGAAGACCACCGTCCGCCTGCCGCCCCTGGTCACCGTCGACGGTTCCGGCCTCGTCGCCGAGATCGAGGAGTACCTTGCCTCGCTGCCCGCCCCGGCCCGCATCACGGTCCCGTACGTCTCGCCGCTCGGCTCCACCCTCCAGCCCTGGAACGCCGGCTACCCGGCGCCCCGGCTCACGCTCCTCGACCGGCTCACCCACCGCCCGGCCCGCCCGGTCCCGGTGAGCGCCGCCGGCCACCTCCGGCTCACCTCCCGGTACATCGACGCATTCGGCTGGCTCCAGGGCGCCATGTGGGACTCCGCCGGCCGCGTCTGCCTCCTCGGCGCTCAGGCTGCCGTCCTCGCCCACGGCTACGGCACCCCGGCCACCGTCACGACCGCCCGGGTGCAGCTCATGGAGATCCTCCACGCCACCGGCCGCCCCGTCCACTCCCCGGACGAGTACAACGACCGCCCCACCACCCGCCAGGCCGATATCCACCAGCTGCTCGACCGGGCCGCCGCCCGCGCCCAGCACCTCGGCCTCTGACCTCCCCGGGACGGCCAACACGCCGCCAGCATCCCGCCGCCCCGGAGATCGCAACCCCCATCACACCCATCACGAAGGACTGCAGATGGATCTGCCCACGGCCTTTGCCGCCGCTGTCCCGCTGATCGGATGGACCACCCACGGCGCCTGGCTGAGCCAGCGCCTCGCCACCGCCCGCCGCGACCCGCTCACCGGGCTCCACACCCGCGACGGCTTCACCGCCCGCGCCCACCGGCTGACCCAGCGCCGTCCGGGCCGCACCTCGGTGCTGCTGATCGACCTGGACGACTTCAAGGCCACCAACGACACCTACGGCCACGCCGCCGGCGATGCGGTCATCACCGCCACCGCCGACCGCCTGTCCGCCTGGTGCGGCCGCACCGGCATCGCGGCCCGCCTCGGCGGGGACGAGTTCGCTGCCGTCGTCCTGGACGCCCCCGCGCGTCTGCCCGGACTCCGCGCGACCCTCAACCAGCCGGTCCCGTACGCCGGCTCCATGCTCCCGGCCTCCGCCTCGGTGGGCATCTGCCCCATCGCCGAGCTGCCGGTCGTCTCGCTCACGGACGCGCTCGCCTCCGCCGACCGGGACATGTACTCGCACAAGCGCGACGGCCGTACCTCCCGCCGCCGCTAGCTCCAAGGTGTGCGGCCGGCGCTGGCAGGCGTTCCTCTTGGCCCTCGGCAAAGCCCGACCGCCGGTTAGGTCCCGGGGCTGACTCCGGGCCACCCCCTGACAAGGCCGGGGAGGCAGCTGCTCTACAGAGCTGGATTCCTCGGAAGCCGGCCGCACGGCAGGACCGTAACTCGCACCACCGACAAGCAAGACCGGCCTCGGGGCGGCAACACGCCGCCAAGCATCCCGCCGCCCCGAGACCGCAACCCCTTCCCGAACCGAAGCCCACGAAGGAGACCTCCATCATGCCGCAGCACAACCACGCCCCGACCCGCATCTGCCCGAACTGCTCGGGTCACGCCACGGCGCACATCGCCACCGGCGTCCGCCTCCGCGACGGCTCCCTCCACACCGTCCCGGTCAACTGCCCCACCTGCGACGGCACCGGCACCGTCACCCGCCCGCTGGCCACCACCGCCAAGGCGGCCTGACAGATGGCCCTCCTGGACTGGCGCGACTCCAAGCACTGGGTCCCGAAGCCCGCCCCCTGCGGCGTCTGCGACAAGCCCACCAACCTGCGCTCCGACCGCGGCAAGCCCGTCCACAAGGTCTGCGCCGAGGAGTGGAACGACCGCCACCAGAAGCCCGCCGACCAGTCCTGACCCGCCCACCCCGGAGTCTGCACCCGCTCCGGGGCCCCTCACAGGAGGTGAACCCCCCGTGATCCACCAGCTCTCCGCCCGGCCCGCCAACGGCCTTCGCGTCCTCGACCTCTTCTGCTGCCAGGGAGGCGCGGGCATGGGCTACTACCTCGCCGGGTTCGACGTCACCGGCATCGACACCGCCCCGCAGCCCCGCTACCCCTTCGCCTTCCACCAGGCCGACGCCCTGGCCTACCTCGCCGACCACGGCACCGAGTTCGATCTGATCCACGCGTCTCCGCCGTGCCAGCGCTACACCAACGCCCAGAAGATCCGGGGCAACGACCACCCCGACCTGGTCGAGCCGCTGCGCGAACTCCTCATCGTCACCGGTCGCCCGTACGTCATCGAGAACGTCCCCGGCGCCCCGCTCCTGGACCCGGTCGAGCTGTGCGGGTCCATGTTCAGCCTGCGCACCTACCGCCACAGGCTCTTCGAGACCTCGTTCCCCGTCCCGGCCATGCACCACCCGCGCCACCTGGCCCCGAACGCCAAGATGGGCCGCCCGGTGCGGGACGGCGAGTTCATGCACATCGTCGGCAACTTCTCGAACGTCCCCCTCGCACGCGACGTGATGGGCATGCCCTGGGCCACCCGCGACGGCCTGCGCGAAGCCATCCCCCCGGCCTACACCGCCCACGTCGCGAACGCCTACCTGGGCACCTTCCGAACGGCGGTGGCCGCATGACCGCCATTACCTCCGCCCCGGTCGCCGATCTCCTCGGCCTCGCCCAGCTCGGCACCATGCCCGCCCTCATGCGGCAGCTCTCCGGTCTCGCCGGCTGCACCTCGCCCGTCCGCCTCGACGGCTGGCGGACCGAGATCAACGAGGCCACCGGACAGGTCCTCCATCACCTGGAGTCCGCCGATCTGCCCGCCGGGAACCTGCTGCTGCGCTGCGGCAACCGCCGCGTCACCCGCTGCCCGTCCTGCGCCGAAACGTATCGCCGCGACACCTACCACCTGATCACCGCCGGACTCGTCGGCGGCAAGGGCACCCCGGAGACCGTCTCCGCGCACCCCCGGGTGTTCGCCACCTTCACCGCGCCCGGCTTCGGCCCCGTCCACAACCGGCCCGGTTCCAGCACCTGCCGCTGCGGCGCCGCCCACCCGGCCGACGACCCGCTGCTCGGCTCGCCGCTCGACCCCGAGACGTACGACTACCAGGGCGCCGTCCTGTGGAACGCCCACGCGGGCAAGATCTGGGCCCGGTTCACGATCCACCTGCGCCGAGAGGTCGCCAAGCGGGCCGGGCTGTCGCAGCGCGCCTTCAAGGACATCGCCCGGATCTCGTTCGGCAAGGTCGCCGAGTACCAGAAGCGCGGTGCGATCCACTTCCACGCTGTCATCCGCCTCGACGGCCCCGAAGGCGGCGACACGCCCCCGCCGACCTGGGCAACCGCCGACCTGCTCACCGATGCCATCCGCGCCGCCGCCCACCGGGCCGACATCCCCGGTCCTCTGGTCGACGGCCGACAGCACCGCTTCGCCTTCGGTCGGCAGCTCGACATCCGGACGATCCGTAACGCCGACTTCGCCGGCCCTGTGCAGATCACCGAGCGGGCCGTCGCCGCCTACATCGCCAAGTACGCGACCAAGGGCGCCGAAGCCGCCACCGGCACCCTGGACCGCCCCATACGGCTGCTCGCCGAGATCGCCCAACACGACATCCCCGAGCACGCCCGCCGGCTCATCCGCACCTGCTGGAACCTCGGCGCCCGCCCCGAACTGGCGGAACTCCGCCTCCGCGCCTGGGCCCACATGCTCGGCTTCCGCGGCCACTTCTCCACCAAGACCCACAAGTACTCGACCACCCTCGGCGCGCTCCGCGATGCCCGTACCGCCTGGCGCCGCGCCCAGACGCTCGAACGCCTTCACGGCCCCGACGCCCCGGCCGCCGAGGAATCGACGCTCGTCGTCGCCCACTGGGTCTTCGCCGGCCTCGGGCTCACCCGCGGCGAAGCCTGGCTCACCCAAGCACTACAACCTGCACCCGGCACGGAAGGAGAACCGACCCATGGCTGAACGCCTGTTGACCGCCGCAGAGGTAGCCGAGCTGCTCGGCACCTGGAAGACCAGCGGGGAGCGCTTCCCCCGCCGGCTCATCGCTGAGCGCCGCATCGCCTACGTCAAGATCGGCCACCACGTGCGCATCCCGGCCTCGGCCGTCGACGCGTTCATCGCCGAACGGACCGTACAGCCGGTGACCGCCCGCCGTCGCCCGAATCGGAAGGTGGCATGATGGCCAACTCCAGGGGCAACCGCCGCCGCTTCGGCTCGGTCCGCCAACTCCCCTCCGGTCGGTGGCAGATCCGTTACCCCGACCCGGTCACCGGCCTGATGCGGCCCGGTGAGAAGACTTACCCCACCAAGACGGACGCCGACATCGCGCTCACGCTGATCGAGGCCGACATCAAGCGCGACAAGTGGGCCGATCCGGACGCCGGGAAGGTCAAGCTGTCCGACTTCGCCGTCGCCTGGCTGCGGGACCGCAAGTTGGAGGAGAGCACGCGCGAGCGGTACGCCATCACGCTCCGCCAGTACATCCAGCCCAGGTTGGGCCACCGGATGATCTCCGAGATCACCCCGGCGCGCGTCCGCACCTGGCGGTCAGACCTCCTCGACGGCGGCGCCGGCGAGCCCTCCGTCGTCAAGGCGTACCAGCTGCTGCGGGCCATCATGAACACCGCCGTGGACGACGAGCTGATCCAGCGCAACCCGTGCCGGATCAAGGGAGCCGACACCTACGACGTACCGGAGCGGCCCGTGCTCACGGTGACCGAGGTGTTCGCCGTTGCCGACGCGATCGGTCCGCGCTGGCGGGCTCTGGTGCTGCTGACCGCATTCACCACACTGCGGTTCGGCGAGCTGGCCGCACTCCGCCGGCGGGACGTCGACCTGACGAACCGGCTCGTCCGGGTGCAGCGCAATCAGGCGGAGCTCAACAGCGGGCGCCTCTACGACAAGGCTCCCAAGAGCCGCGCGGGCTTCCGTCCCGTCGCCTTCCCGGCCGAGATTGTGAGCGACCTGGAACACCACCTCGACCGGTACGCCGGTCCCGGCCCGGACGGGCACCTGTTCATCGGCTCCCGTGGCGGCAAGCTCCGCCGGAGCAACTTCCGCGACGACTGGATCAAGGCCCGTACTGCCGCTGGAGTGAGCGAGGACGCCCACTTCCACGACCTCCGCCACACCGGGAACACCCTCGCCTCGCAGAACGGCGCCAGCACCCGCGAGCTCATGACCAGGATGGGCCACAGCAGTACCCGAGCCGCGCTGATCTACCAGCACATGACCAGCGACCGCGACCGGGCGATCGCCGACCGAATGGGCGAAGCCGTCCGCCAGGCGCTACAGCGCGACGACACGGCCGCGGATTCCGATCAATAGCTTCAACAGCTCAGACAGCCGGTCCGACGCTTCTCCGGACCGGCTGCGCTGCTGCTTGCCAGGACCGGTGACGACCCCGGTGGCCTCGTGTGATCACGCTCGCGAGAGACTCCAATTCGCACATGCGTACTGCAAGCTCAGCAGAACGGAGCCTGATCACGTGCCCGCCTCCGCCATACGCTCGCCCCAGACCGAACAACCTGCCGCTGCCTTCGCAGACCTGTCCGGGGTCGACCTCCATCTCGATGCGTTCTACCCCGGCGGCACGAGGGGCAACAGCTCAGATGACCCGATCAACAAGCTCATCCCGGGGGTCGGCAACCAAGGCGGCTTCAGGCCCGCAGGGTCACCGCAGGAACAGTCCGTGCGCCTCGTGGTCCTCTACACGACCGGACGGCAGCCTGACTGGCCGGATGCCCTCGACCCGCAGACTGGCGGCTTCACCTACTTCGGTGACAACCGGACCCCTGGCCACGAGATGCACAAGACTCCCCGCCGCGGGAACCTCCTGCTGCGCGATGTCTTCGCTGCCTCGCATGAGGGGCCTAACGCCCGCCGCCGGATACCCCCGTTCCTGCTCTTCGAGAAGGCTGGCGCCACCGGCCGCGGCGTCCGGTTTCGTGGGCTGCTCGCACCTGGTGGCCCTGCCCTAACCTCGGACGATGAGCTGGCCGCAATCTGGCGCACCACCAACGGCCGACGGTTCCAGAACTACCGGGCGCGTTTCACCGTGCTAGACCAGGCTGTGATCCCGCGCACCTGGATTGAGCACGTGCTGGACGGCGGTGACGCCCTGGAAGGCGGCTGCCCAGAGGCTTGGCGTACATGGGTCGAGGCCCGTTCCTACATGGCACTCGCAGCTCCCGCCACAACCGTCATCCGCAGCCAGGCAGAGCAGTTGCCGTCCGACCTGGAATCCCAAGAGATCTTGGCTGCCGTCCGGGAACACTTCCGCGGCAGGGAACACGACTTCGAGCCGTGCGCTGTGGAGCTGTGGCGCCTGCTCGCGCCGGCGACCGGGCAGGTCGAGGTGACCCGCCGGAGCCGCGACGGGGGCCGGGATGCGGTCGGCCAATACCACCTGGGCCCTCCCGCGGACCGGATCGCGATCGACTTCGCGCTTGAAGCCAAGTGCAAGTCGCCGGATCAGTCGGTCGGGGTCAAGGAGGGGAGTCGGTTGATCTCCCGGCTCCGGCACCGGAACTTCGGGGTCCTCGTCACAACGTCGTTCTTCAACCGGCAGATGCAGGAGGAGATCCGTGACGATCAGCACCCGGTGGTTCTGATCTGTGGCCGTGACATCGTCGACCTGCTTCGGCAGCACGGCTACACGTCCAAGGCGGCTGTCGAGTCCTGGCTGGCTCAGCGCTTCCCTGCGCCGGTATCTGGCACGCGGGTGGCACGGGACGAGTCGGCTCCCGAAACGATCAAGGGCCAGTTCGGGAGGATCAAGCCTCCGAACTGGCCCTTCTTTGCTGTGGGCGCGGACGGTTTCGAACCGCCGACATCTGCTTTGTAAGAGCAGCGCTCTACCACTGAGCTACGCGCCCCCTGCCGTGGCCCGACCGGGCGCACGACGAGTGCCTAGGGTACCTGGTCCCGGGGGGTGGTGAGCGCAGTGGGCCGGGGCGCGGCGTGGGGAGGGGGTGGGGGAGGGCGGAGAGGTGGCGGCCGGGGGGAGGTGGAGGCCCGGGGTGCCCGTGGGGCGGGTGGATCGGGGAGAATGGG
Source organism: Kitasatospora sp. NPDC001539 (assembly GCF_040298565.1). Taxonomy (NCBI): domain Bacteria; kingdom Bacillati; phylum Actinomycetota; class Actinomycetes; order Kitasatosporales; family Streptomycetaceae; genus Kitasatospora; species Kitasatospora sp. NPDC001539. Next base: position 16,640 of record NZ_JBEPAK010000081.1, read on the forward strand.
CGCGGATCAGCGGGTACGGCGGTAGGTCGGAGCAGGGAGCGCGCAGTGGCGGTGGCCGGCGGGAGCGGGCGGCGGGGGCGGCGTGGGGTGGCGGGGGCCGTCGGGGACGCGCTGGTGGTGCCGGTGGTGCTGGCGGGCGCGTTGGGGGCGGTCGCGGTGGCGTCGGCCGGCAGCGGCGGCTGGTGGGGTCGGCGTGGCGGTGAGGGGGTGCGGGCGGAGGCCAAGGAGGCCCGGGCCGCGGCGCAGGAGGCGTTCTACGAGCTGGAGGAGACGCAGCGCGAAGTGAAGCTCGCGGTGGAGACCGTGCGCGCCGCCGAGGAGGACGGGTCGGCGCAGCGGGCGCTGGCCGAGCTGCCGGCGATCTCCGGCCGGGTGGAGCAGGTCACCGTGAACTACCTGGCCGCCCTGGACGCCCAGGACCTCGACAGCGAGGCCCTGGACGCCGGTTCCGCCGCCCGGGCCCGGCGCCAGTTGGAGGACGTGAGGGGCCAGCTGGGCGCCGCCCGCGCCGAGCTGAACGACTTCCTGCGCCGTCTGCAGCCGACCCTCCAGCACGCCGAGCAGCAGTTGATGCGCGTCACCCCGGCCGTCGAGCAGGCCAAGCGCGCGCTGCTGCAGGCCACCACCGTCCTGGACGAGGTGCGGGGCGCCGGGCTGCGGGCGGACGACCTGGCGGCCCGGCTGGCCGAGCTCGCGCCGGAGCTGGCGCGGTTGAACGAGGGTCCGGCCCGGCACGGCGTGGCGGCCACGCTGCGCCGCGCCGACGACGTGCGTCGGCGCGCCGAGGCGGTGAGCGCCGACGCCGCGCAGTTGCCGGAGCGGGCCCGGGAGCTCGACCGGCGGGTGTCCAGCCTGCGGACCCGCCTCCAGGCGCTGGAGACCAAGGCCGAGACGGTGGAGCCGGCGCTGAGCGAGCTGCGCCGCCGGTTCAGCACGGCCTGCTGGCAGGACCTCCAGCGGGTGCCCGCGCAGGTCGCCGAGACCGGTCGCGCCGCCGGGCAGAAGCTCGCCGAGGCCGCGCGGGCCCGGGACGAGCAGCGCTGGGCGGACGCCACGGCCGCGATCGGTACGGTGCGCGCGCTGCTGGAGACCGCGGACGGCTCGGTGCTCGCCGTGAACGACCGGCTGCGGCAGCTGAACGAGGTGCAGCACGACCCCAACCGGGAGATCGAGCGGGCCCGCTTCGCCCTCCGGGACGCGCAGCGCCTGGCGATGGCCGGCCGCAGCGCGCCGGACCCGCGGCACGCCGCCCCGCTGGACCAGGCGGTGGCCCGGTTGGACCAGGCGGTGGCGACCCTGCAGGCGGCCGGTCGGCACCCCGACTACTGGCACTTCCTGACCGAGCTGGCGGCGGTACGGGACACGGCAGCCCAGGTGATCGGCATGATCCGCGGCGATCTCGGCCACCGGTAGCGGGAGCATCCCCTCCACCGGTGCCGCCGGCCGTGCGGTCCTCGGTACCCTGCCGGTATGCCACGCTACGACTTCCGCTGCCGCTCCTGCGGCGCCACCTTCGAGCTCCGCCGTCCGATGGCGCAGGCCAACGACCCCGCCGTCTGCCCGGAGGGCCACCAGGACACCGTGAAGCTGCTGTCCACCGTCGCCGTGACGGGAGCCGCCGGAGCCGCCGGAGCGGCCAGCCGCGCGCCGCAGCAGGGTTCCGGGGGCGGCTGCTGCGGCGGCGGTTGCTGCGGCTAGCGGCGGCTGCTGCGGCTACCGGCGGTAGCTGCGGCTAGTAGCGCACCGCAACGCATCCGGCGCCGCTGCGGTCGGTCAGCCAGGGACGGCGGCCGCCGCGGTCACCGAGGCGGCCGCCAGGAACCGACGGACGATCTCCTCCCCCGCCGCCACCCCCACCTCGGTCAGGGCGGTGACGCCGGGGGCCGTCCACCCGCTGTCGGCGAGTTCGCCGTGGCCCGGCCGCCAGGCGGCGTGCGCGGCGAGCAGCAGGTCGGAGTCGAGCAGCGAGTCCCCGGCGGCGAGCACGGTGCTCGCGCCGCTGCGCCGGACGGCTTCGGCGAGTGCGGCGCTCTTGCGCAGCGGCTCCGGCACCGCGTACACCTTCCGCCCCTGGAGCGAGACCCGCCAGCCGCGTTCGGCGCACCAGCCGGCCAGTTCGGCGAGCCAGCCGTCCGGCAGCCCGTCCCGGTCGACCACCAGGTAGGCGAACAGCCCGTCGGCGACCCGCCGTTTGCGCGTCCACTCCGGGTCGGCGGACAGCGCGAGCTGCCGGACCACGTCGTCCAGCGGCGCCGAGCCGGCCGCGATCCGGGCAGTGATCTCGCGGCGCCAGTCCTGGTCCGGTTCGCCGTCCACCAGCAGTTGCCCACCGTTCGCGCAGATCGCGTAACCCAGCGTCGGGCCGGGCAGGTTGACGCGCCGGTACTGCTCGACGGTCCTGGTGGTGGCGGGGACGAAGGCGGCCGCGCGGGCGAGTTCGACGAGCAGCGAGGCCGCCCGTTCGGTCAGGAAGGAGAGCGGCCGCCCGTCCAGGACCTCGACGCAGAGCAGCCGCGGCGCGAGCCGGTCGGGTCCGTTCAGGGCCAGTGCCCGGTCGGAGTAGATGAGCGTACGGTCGAGGTCGCTGGCGACCAGTACGTCGGCCACGCCACCCATCAGGACTCCCTCCCCGTGACGGCCCGGCCGCTCGCCCCGGTCGCACCCCGACTGTAGCGGGGGTGGATCAGGCCGACGCAGGTGTACGGCAGTCCGTCCACCTCCTCGACGGCGACGCCGCGTTGGGCCGCGAGCAGTCGCACGTGGTCGAGGTCGGCGCCGGCGCCGCGCCGGGCGAGCACCCGCCAGGGGACGCGGCGCAGCAGCACCCGGGTGGTCTCGCCGACGCCGGGCTTCACCAGGTTGACGTTGCCGATCCCGTACTCCTCGCTGATCCGCTCCACGGCGGCCCAGCCGGCCCAGTCGGGTGCGCGGTCCGGGTCGGCGGCCAGCCGGTCGGCTTCCTCGGCGGCGGCCGCACGGACCGCGGTGAAGCAGGACGCCACGGTGTCCAGGAAGGCCGCCGACACGTCACCGCCGGCCAGCTCGGCGTAGTACTTGGCCCCGTGGAAGTCCGCCGGCCCGATCAGCCCGGCACGCAGGACGGTGCGCGAAACCAGGCCGGAGACGGTGGAGTTGAGGCAGGCGGACGGGATCAGGAAGTCGTCCCGGGTGCCGTACGTCCGCACGCAGCGGCCCGGGTCGGCGAGCACCGCGAGGTCCGGGTCGAAGCCGGTGCCGGCCAGCGCGTCGGCGAGTTCCCGGGTGATCGCGCCCTTGCCGGTCCAGCCGTCGACGAACACCACGTCCGCGGCCCGGTGGTGGGCCGCCAGGTAGCGCAGGGCGACCGGGTCGATGCCCCGGCCGCGGACGATCGACACCGCGTAGTGCGGGACGGTGAGGTCGTGGGCGAAGGCGAGCCAGCGGCGGATCAGGATGCCGACCGGCGTCCCGGCCCGGGCCAGCGAGGCGAGCACCAGGCCCGGTCCGCGTTCGCGCAGCAGCGTCTCGGCGACGGTGCCGACGGCGAGCGCGATCCGGCCGGCGGAGCCGCGCAGCGCCTGGTGGAACAGCTCCTGGTACTCGGGGCTGGGCTGGTACTCGACCGGCAGGGACTCGGCGTAGTGCGCGCCGCCGTTCTGGACGGCCTCCTCGCGCTCCTCGGTGGGGACCTCGAGGGGGACGTCGGACAGGTCCTTGAGCAGCCAGGCCACCTCCTCGGCGCGGTACGAGGAGAACGCGGGCCCGTACAACGGCGCCGGCAACGGCGCCGGCAACGGCAACGGCAACGGCAACGGCAACGAAGGCGAAACCGCGGACGAACCCGAAGCCGAAGGCGAAACCGCGGAGGGAACCGAAGCCGCAGCCAGATCCGCGGACGGAACCGAAGCCGCCGGCCGGTGCGAGGGCAGCACCGCGAGCACCACCCGGTCGGTGACCTGCCGCAACTGCCCCAGCAGCGCGCGCTCCCCCCGGTACAGGGCCGGGGTGTCGGCGACGTCGTCCACCACCAGCACCACGGCGTCGAAGCGCCGGGACGGGTCGGTGCCCGGCGCGACGTTGTACGCGTAGCGCTCCCTGGAGCCGTCGTCCTGCGGGTCGTCGTGGGCCGGGAAGGCCAGCCGGGTGCGGATGGCGTAGCCGGGGTCGTCCACGGCGAGGACGGGCGAGCGGGTGGTGGTGGAGTACCGGACGCGGTCGCCGCCGAGCCGCTCGGCGAGCGCGTCGGCCAGCCGCAGCGGGGCGTACATCAGCTCCTCGCAGCCGAGCACCAGCACGCGTTCCGCCGAGTCGGGCAGGGCCTCGGCCAACTGCCCGGCCAGTGCGGGCAGTGCGGCGTCGAGCCGGGCGCGGTCGCGGACGGTGAAGCCGTGCCGCCCGCCGTCCGGGAGCCCGGCGGGCCAGTCCAGCTCGACCCGGACCAGCGGGGCGGGAGTCGCCGCCGGGGGCGGTCCGGCCGGGGACGCGGAGGCGATCAGTCGCTCGGCCCGCCGGACGATGTCGCCGGGCAGCTCGACGGCGCCGCTGGCGGTGGCCACCACGTCCAGCTTGGCGCCGAGTTCGGCGGCGGTCCCGGCGAGCAGGGCCCGGTCGTCGGCCGAGCGCAGGTCGACGAGGGTGACCAGCACGTAGTGGTCGCGCGGGTAGCGGGTGTGCAGTGCGCGGATGGTGTTGAGGATCGTCCGGCCGGTCGAGAACTCGTCGTCCACCAGGACCAACGGGCCTCCGCCGGCGAGGAGTCCGGGATCGGCGGGGAGCAGCAGGTGTCCGGTGACGTGCGAGTGCTCCTCCTCGAAGCCGCCGAGCGGGGTGATCCCGGGGACGGGCCGCCGGGTGGAGTGCAGGCAGGGCGCGTCGAGGCCGTCGGCGACGCTGTGGCCGAGGCCGGTGGCGGTCTCCGCGTAGCCGAGGACGACGGCCCGGGCGGCCGCCTCGGCGCCGAGCAGTTCCCTGACCCGCCGGCCGAGTTCGAGCCCGGCACCGTGCACCACGGCGGGCCGCTGGGGGACGTGCTTGCCGAGCACGCTGGAGACCAGCAGGTGCGCGCGCCGGGGGTTGCCGGACCGCAGGGCGAGGCCGACGAGTTCGGGGAGGCGCTCCGATCCGGTGAGCGCCACCCCGGCCCGCTCGGCGACCCAGCGCCCGGTCCACGTCTGCTCTGCTGTCGTCACTGCTGGCTCCGCCTTCGGTGGTGCTGGTCCGTTGGTGCTGGTGCTTGTCGAATCACGTGCTCGGTCCTCGTCGCGCGGCCCCGGCGCTCGCCGCGCGCCCCGCGCTCAGCCGCACAGGCAGGCGGACAGCAGCTCCGCGAAGCTCACGTCCTCCCGCGCCACGCCGAACACCTCCGCGCGCAGCAGCACCCGCTCCGCCCAGGCGCGGTGGGGGCGGGACTCGTTCATCTTGTTGGTGTACGCCGAGCGCAGCACCCCGCCGCCGTCCTGCTCCTGGCGGAGGATGTCCCGGGCGTCGCAGTACTCCTCGTGCGTGACCACGGAGAGCGCGTGCACGGCCGGGACGTGGCTGGGGTGGATGCAGGTCTTGCCCAGCAGGCCGTTGGCCCGGTCGAGTTCGACCTCGCGGATCAGGCCGTCCAGGTCGTGCTCGATGATCCGGCGGCGGACCTCCTCCCCGGAGGCGCCGGCCGTGCCGCCGGTGGCGGTGAACGGGGTGCGGCGCAGCTGGGGCTTGAACATCCGCTCCTGCACCGGGAAGTACTCCCAGACCGGGCCGGTCACGGTGTACCCGGTGCCGTCCGCCCGGCCGAGGACGTTGACGACGTCGCCGATCACCGAGGAGACCAGCGCGACGTCGTACGCGGTGAGGTCCGGGGAGCGGCGCAGCCCGTACGCGGAGCACAGGTCGGTGACCCCGAGCCGGACGGCGAGCACCCGTTCGCGGTGCCGGGCGAGCAGTTCGGCGAGGCCGTGGAGCTGTGCGCGCCTGGTCTCCAGGTGGGCGAGTTCGGGCGACTCGAGGACGGGCATGGCGAAGAGCCGCCGTCCGGTGGCGGCCTCGGCGGCGGCGAGCGCGGCCAGGTAGGCCCCGCCGGTCGCGGGGGTGAACTTGGGCAGCACGAAGCCGCTGAGCACCGAGACGGCCGGGCCGAGCCGCTCGGCCAGGTCGAGGATCTGGGCGGCGGTGCGGACCCTGATGAAGAGGAGTGGATGATCCTGTGCGCAGTCGGTGAAATCCTTGACCAGGTCGGTGAGCTGGTCGATCAGGTTCCGCTCCCCCGCGTCCACCTCGTGGTCGGCGATCGCGTCCTCCAGGCACAGCACCATCGAGACCACGCCCCGGGCGGCCTGCTTGCGGATGTCCGCGGCCAGTGCGGGCCTGGTGGCGGGGCTGTAGAGGGTGCCGCCGAGGGCGGTGGCGAGCACCGCGGGCCCGCTGTCGGCGGTGAAGCTCCGCGGTTGCTCCAGGAACAGCCGGCCGCGGACGTCGTGGGCGAGGTGGCCGAAATGGCGCAAGGTGCTCTCCTCGGGGGCGGACGGCCTCCGGCCAGCCGTTCTACCTGGACGTTTCACCTGGAGGCACCGTCGGCGGACTCCCTCCGCCGGTCCACCAGGGGGCCTATCGAACGCCCATCGTACGGACGGTTTCCGGCCGTTCCCGGTTCCCGGTCACTGAACTCCCGGAACATCCCGGAGCGCCGGCCTCCGCTCGGACGACCGCCCGAGCCGTCACCGTCCGGCCACCCGGAGACCCGCCGGGGCGCGCCGCAGGCGCCGGGGGGAGGTCATGGGGACACCGCGGCAAACCTCCGACCGGCGCAAGACTTGGCAAAGTCCACCCCCACCGCGACGGTCCCGGTCACGTTGTCCGAAGGGGTGGCGAACAGGCAGGATGGTCCGCTATGACGCACGTGATGGCCAAGGGCGCCAACCTCGCACTGCCGGCGGCGGCGGTCCGCGCCGTGCTGCGCTGGAGCGCCACGCCCGGTGCGCCGGACGTGGACGCGTCCGCGCTGCTGCTCGGCACCGACGGCAAGGTCCGCTCGGACGCCGACTTCGTCTTCTACAACCAGCCGCGCCACCCCTCCGGACTGGTCCGCCACCTGCCCAAGCAGCACACCGCCGCCGGCGCCGAGATCATCGACACCGTCGAGGTCGAGCTGGCCAAGCTGCCGGCCGACGTGGACCGCGTGGTGCTGGCCGGCTCCTCCGAGGGCGGGCCGTTCCGGGCCGTCCCCGGCCTGCGGCTGCTGCTGTTCGACGCCGCGACGGGGGAGGGCGCGCCCCCGATCGCGGAGTTCGCGATCGCCGACGGCGAGAACGTCACGGCGATGGTCGCGGGCGAGCTCTACCGACGCAACGGCACCTGGAAGTTCCGGGCGGTCGGCCAGGGCTACACCTCCGGGCTGATCGGCCTGGCCACCGACTTCGGCATCACCGTGGAGGACGAGGCGGAGGGCGCCGCCCCCGAGTCGGCCCAGGCCCACACCCCGGCCCAGAGTCCGGCCCAGCCCCAGGCGCAGACCCCGTCCCAGACCCCGTCCCAGGCCCAGGCGTCCACCGCCGGCGGCCCGTCCGGTGCGGTCGACCCGCGCGTCACCCCGCTGCCCGAGCAGCGCCAGGCGCCCCGGCCCGAGCCGGGCACCTTCACCCTGTCCCCGGCCGTCCCGACCAGCCGGCCCGAGCCCCCCGCGCAGCCCCCGGCCGCCACCGCAGTACCGACCGCACCCGCACCGGCCGCGAGCGGCCCGGCCACCCCGCCGCCCGCCGCCCCGCCGTCGCCGTCGACCCCGCCGCCGCCCACGGCTCCGCCGGCCGTGACGCCGCCGCCGGCCACCCCGCCCACCGCGCTGCCGAACGTCCCGCCGGCCCCGGCCGCGCCGCCGCCCCAGCCGGGCACCGGCTACGGGTACCCCCAGCACCAGCAGCCCGTCCCACCGCAGCCCGTGCCGCCGCAACCCGGCACCGGCTACGGCTACCCCCAGCACCAGCCCGCGGCCGGCTACGGCTACCCGCAGCCCACCCAGCCGTACCCACCCGCGCCGCCGGCCCCCCAGCCGGGCACCGGTTACGGGTACCCCCAGCACCAGCAGCCCGTCCCACCGCAACCCGTCTCGCCGCAACCCGGCACCGGCTACGGCTACCCCCAGCACCAGCCCGGCACCGGCCAGCAGCCGCCGGCACCGCCGCAGCCGCCGGCACCGGCCGCCGAGGAGTTCGCCCTCCCGCCGCAGGGCCCGCAGTTCCAGCCCCGCTAGGCGGCCCGGTCCGACCCGCCCCGGTCGGCGGGGCCGCGACAGCACGGCCCCGCCGGGAACGGGCAGGACCCGGTTGCCGCCCGGCTACTGGTTCTTGTACCCCCGCTGCCACTGCATCCCGAAGCCGTACAGCCGGTCGATGTCCGCCTGGAACCCGTTGACGTACCGCACCTCGCGGCGCACCGTCAGCTGGTTGTCCCCCGCGTTCTCGATCAGCACCACCGCGCAGGAGCGCGCCGCCGGGGCCCGCTCGTCGAGCTTGATCTCGATCCGCGGCCCGGTCTGCGGCACGATCGTTATCACCGCGTGGGTCTGCTCGAAGGCCGGGGTGCCGTCGTAGATGTAGACGAAGATCAGCAGCCGCTTGAACTTGTCCTTCTTCTCCAGGTTGACGTACATCGTCTCGCCGGAGGGCGCCCCGTACTGGTCGTCGCCGCTGAGCTTGATGAACGGCGGCTCCCGCAGGTCGCCGAAGAGGCCGCCGAGCGGTTGCACCACGCCCCGGGTGCCGTCGGTGAGTTCGTACATGCAGGCCAGGTCGAGGTCGACGTTCAGCGGCTCGTTCCCACCCGGCGAGTCCGGCTCCAGCGGGCGCAGGATCCGCGGACTGAGCAGGCGCTTGAACGTCTCCCGGGTGCTGGGCCGGACGGCGCCCGAGCGCATGGTCCAGTGCAGGTTGACGTAGAGGTAGCCGGTGGTGGCGGCGGAGCCGGTGATCGCGTGCTGCGGCGCCGACTTGGTGAGTATGACCTTGTGCTGCCCGTCCGGGTTGTCGAAGGTGTAGCTCCGGTCCCCGCGCAGGTACTCCCAGATCGAGACCATCCCGTCCTCTCCCCCTGCCTCCGTCCGGCGATCTGACGATCCACCGGTCGACGTGGTCCGCCGGCTCGGCGATCCGCCGGTCCATGATCGGGCATCGCCCCGGCCGACCGATACCCGTACCCACCATTCCCCTACCCCCGCGGGGCCGTTCGCGCCCACCCGCGACACCGACCGGCGGGTCGATTGGCCCGAGGAAGCCGCCCTCCCGTAACATGCCGCCCCTTCGGACGCGATATCGTCTAGCCGCACAGGCGTCCCGTCCGCCCTGCGCGGGCGCGGTCGACACTCCGTGCGAAGACGAACGAACCGTCAGGTCGTCGTCGCGCGGCGGAACCTGACCGCCTGTGTCGCACTGTGAACCTGTCCCCTGCGGAAACCCGAGGCCCGACCCGCAATGAACCTGACCTCCATACAGTTGGTCTGGACCGTCGTCGGCGGCGCAGCCCTGCTGTTCGTCGCCATCCTGATGGCGACGCTGCGCTTCAAGAGCTCGAAGAAGGACGAGGCGGCCGACTCCTGGGAGCGCAGCGAGGAGCGCCGCCGCCGCAAGGAGATGATCTACGGGATCTCCTCGTACACCCTGCTGTTCTGCTGTGCCGGTGTCGCCGCCGCGCTCTCCTTCCACGGCCTGGTGGGCTTCGGCACGGAGAACCTCGGCCTGTCCAACGGCTGGGAGTACCTCGTCCCGTTCGGCCTGGACGGCGCCGCGATGTTCTGCTCGGTGCTCGCCGTGCGCGAGGCCAGCCACGGTGACGCCGCGCTCGGCTCCCGCCTGCTGGTGTGGGTGTTCGCGATCGCCTCGGCCTGGTTCAACTGGGTGCACGCCCCACGCGGCTTCGGCCACGCCGGCGCCCCCCAGTTCTTCTCCGGCATGTCGATCTCGGCGGCGATCCTGTTCGACCGCGCGCTGAAGCAGACCCGCAAGGCGGCGCTGCGTGAACAGGGCCTCGTCCCGCGTCCGCTGCCGCAGATCCGCATCGTCCGCTGGCTGCGCGCCCCGCGCGAGACCTACGCGGCCTGGTCGCTGATGCTGCTGGAGAACGTCCGCAGCCTGGACGAGGCGGTCGAGGAGGTGCGCGAGGAGCGCCAGGCGAAGCTGGACGCCAAGGTCCGCGCCCGCACCGCCGACCGCCGCGAGCGGGCCGAGCTGAAGGCCATCTCCCGCCAGGGCGGCATGCTCGCCCGGGCCCGCGGCGGGCGTCAGGTGCCCGCGCTCACGGCGGCCGGAGACGGCCCGAGCGCTACGGAGCCTGCCCTAGCCGCCGGGGACGACACCGCCACCTCCGCCACGAACACCTCCTCGGACCGGTTCGCCGCCGACCCGCTCGAACCGGCCGCCCTGGAGACCGGCCGCCGCCCGCGGGCCGCGGTCAGCTCCTCCTACTCCTCGGCGTACTCCTCGCCGAGCAGTGACTCCTCCTCGGGGTACTCCTCGGCCTCCCCCTCGTCGTCGAGCAGCAGCTCCTCCTCGTACTCCTCGACGTACTCCTCCTCCACCGGAGGCTCCGCCCCGACCCGGCGTGGCTCGACCGTCGACCTGACCGCCGACGACGACACCCTGTCCATGCCGAAGCTGGACTCGCTGGAGCGCAAGCTGCGCGCGATCGAGCAGCAGCTCGGCTGATCCCGGCCTCGCCCCGGTGAGGGGCGGACCCGCACCGCGGCCTGCACCACCACCGGGTGCCGGGTCAGCGCGGCCTCGATCTCGCCGAGCTCGATCCGGAAGCCGCGCA